>JAAUZS010000090.1 GCA_014804495.1 Lachnospiraceae bacterium | reverse complement strand
TTAACCCGCACTCAACTTGGAAAGGATGTGTCTGCGGATGGCGTGAACAAACGGGAAAGAGTGTATTTGTTTATTTTGTTCAAGTTCTGGTTATTGAAATAGAGTTTTGTAATCGTTGATTTGTCTATGCTGTACAACGGCCGTCTTGAATACAATCACTTCTTCTCAGCCCGCAGTCTTTCAATGAACTCCGCCAACCGCTCCATCGCCGTCTTAATATTCTCCATCGAAGCCGCATATGAAATGCGCAGGAATCCTTCGCCGCAGTCTCCGAACGCTGTCCCCGGAACGACAGCCACTTTCTCTTCCTGTAAAAATTTTACCGCAAATTCATCACTTGTCATATCGAATTCTTTGATGCATGGAAAAACATAAAATGCACCGAACGGTTCAAAACAATCCAATCCCATCTCTTTAAAAGCATGCATCAGATATCGTCTCCTCTGATTGTATGCTTCCCGCATTTCATCCACGTCATCATCGCCGTTTCTCAATGCTTCTACAGCTGCGTACTGACTGGTGGTAGGTGCGCACATAATAGCAAACTGATGGATTTTCAACATCTGTGTAATAATCGCTTCCGGTCCGCAGGCATAGCCAAGCCGCCATCCCGTCATGGCATAGGCTTTAGAAAAACCATTGATCAGAATTGTCCTCTCCAGCATACCGGGAATTTCTACAATAGATACATGCTTTTCCTTATATGTAAGTTCGGAATAAATCTCATCGGAAATAACAAATATGTCATGCTTTATTATTACCTCTGCAATAGCCTCTAAATCTTTTCTTTCCATAATAGCACCCGTAGGATTATTCGGGAATGGAAGAATCAGGATTTTAGTCTTATCCGTAATAGCATTCTCTAACTCCTGCGCTGTCAGCCGGAATTCATTTTCCGCCTTTAACTCTATAATAACCGGAACGCCGCCTGCTAATATGGCACAAGGTTCATACGATACATAGCTCGGCTGTGGTATCAACACCTCTTCTCCGGGATTGAGCATAGCACGTAATGCGGCGTCGATTCCCTCAGAGCCGCCCACTGTTACGAATACTTCATTCTTAGGATTATACTCCACGCCATGTTTTCTTTTCAGATAATGGCAGATTTCTTCCTTCAATTCCTTCAACCCGGCGTTGGAAGTATAGAAAGTACGTCCTTTTTCCAAAGAATAAATGCCCTCGTCTCTGATATGCCACGGCGTATCAAAATCCGGCTCTCCTATACTAAGTGAAATCACATCATCCATTTCACTTACTATGTCAAAAAACTTCCGGATACCTGAAGGCTTAATCTCGACTACCTTGTCAGCTAAAGGATTTCTCATGGTGTCACCTTCTCTCTGGTGTCTTCATATTTCTTCGCCAAAATAGTTCCATGATCTTTATATTTTTTCAAAATAAAATGAGTCGCAGTACTGAGTACGGTATCCAGAGTAGAAAGTTTGTCTGATACAAAACCGGATATCTCTTTTAACGATTTTCCTTCCAATGTAACAAGCAGATCAAAACCTCCCGAAATCAGATAAACAGAATTGACCTCAGGATATTTATAGATGCGCTCCGCTATATTGTCAAATCCCTGTCCGCGCTGCGGCGTTACCCTGACCTCAATAAGGGCAGTTACCTTTTCAATAGAAGTCTTTTCCCAATCTATAAGCGTATGGTAACCGCAAATAATTCCTTCGTTTTCCATCTCTGCAAGCTCATTCACAATATCAATCTCTTCCACGCCCATGAGAACTGCCAGCTCCTTCATATCTATCCGGCTGTTTTTCTCAATTATTGCCAATAATTTCTCTCTCATAAACTTATCCCTTTTCCTTTCCTATTAATTACAACGTTTCCTCTCAGTCTATGTTCTTTGATACAGTTTATACATCTGATCTGCTTTAGGCAGTTCCAAAAAACGCTTTTCTTCTTCATTGAAAAGAACCCTGTCGTTTCCCGATGTAGTCTTCCCGACAATTACTGCCGGCACTCCCTCTTTCCTAAGCGCTGCGGTCAGTCCTATTCCATCCACAGCGGTCATCAGAAGACTTCCGCCTGACAATAATTCATATGGGTTCAGGTCAAAAAATTCACAGACCTCAATAGTCTCCTGTCTGACAGGCAGTTTCTTTAAATCAATTTCCAGTCCGACGCCCGCTTCCTCTGCCATTTCCCATAGAGCTCCGAAAATGCCGCCCTGTGAAACATCGTGCATTCCGCAGACACCAGACTTAAGGGCGGCGGCAGCCTCCGGCAGAATAGAAAGAAAACCTTCAAATTCTTCCGCCTCTTCTATCATCCTGACGGGATATCGGGTAAGCAGTTCTGACTTGTATTCTTTGGCAATCATCGACGTGCCTTCCAATCCGATCCACTTACTTACTATTACGTCCTGTCCGGGTTTTACTTTTCTTAATTCCGAGGAATTCGCTTTTTTTCGCTTTCCGATTCCTGTGACTGTCAGCACAGGCCTCTCTATATTTACCGTCACTTCAGTGTGTCCGCCTATTATCTGCACTTTAAAACGATTGCAGATTTCTTCTGCCTGACTCATCATTTCCTGTAATTCTTTTTCCTCAGTATTCTCAGGAAACATACCTGAAATCAATACGCCTACCGGCTCTGCACCCGCGGTAGCTACATTATTTAACGCCCTGTGTATCCCATGAGTACAGACAATATCTATGGCGGCGCTGACAGGATTAGTAGAAATAACAGTCTCTTCATCTTCTTCAAACGACATAACGGCACAGTCTATCCCTACGCCTGCGCCGCACAAAACTTCGTCTCTTACAGTTTTTATTTGTTTTAAAACGGAACGTTTAAGTACGTTCTCCGATACTTTGCCGTTTCTCATAACAATCCCACGTTCTTACTCAAATTGCAAGTTTGCAGCTCTTTCTTATGGTTCCGGCACGGTCCAGGCTGCTGCCTCAACCGCTGCCTGCGCCGCTGCTGCCTGTGCTTGTGCATTAGCTGCCTGTGCCGCCTTATATGCACTTGCTACGGCTTTTACCTGATCTATACTGCCTGACGCAACCGCCGCCATAATCTCATTGTACGCTACGGGGTCTGTAGTCGAAATCCCCACCGTTGCACTTCTTGGCGAATTCATATAACTACTGCTGTTTATCTGCTCTCTGCTGACTTCTACACCGTCAACCGTAACTACTTTCCACAACTGCGCTCTATATCCGATATGCGCTGACTGAATGGAACAGTAGCCAAGCGGCAGTGAAGCATCTGTATTTATAATCTCTTTATCCGGCTCAATCTTCTCTAAAACCTTACTTTCATAAGTAACCTGTCTGTTACTGTCTCTGGTCTCCACTCCATAGATGGTAAAAGTAATCTTCTTATCGTCCGTAGTGTAACCCTCAATATAAATAGGATATTCCGAACTGTTTACAAACTTAAAATCTTTCCCCGAAGATTCCGCTATGGCTGCATCGGCAGAAGGGTCTACATATGTAACGATCATGGAATGATTATTTCTCTGTGTTACATCCATCTCCGAAATCAGTACGGCGTTATATAAAGTAGTGGACACCTGACAAACTCCGCCTCCTAAGCTATCTACCACCTGACCATTCAGATATGAACTCGCCTGATAATATCCGTTTCCCTCGGTAAAAGGAGTTATTTTATCAAGTGTGGAAAATTCATCTCCCGGATACAAGGTCGTTCCGTCAATGAGCCTGCATGCATTTGTCACATTTCCGCCTCTGTTACTGCCGGAACTGCTAAAAGAAGTGGTAAATGTTCCCAACACATCCGTTACCCGTGCCAGCTCTTCCGCAGTACCCCGCGGCTCAATTACATCAATTACCAGATCAACGTCACATACAGATCCGTCCCAATCACTTATAAGATATTCATACAAGGCGTCTACGGAAGCATCTGTATCAACCGCAATTCCCTTCTGTCCTTCAGTAATCTGAAATTCTTCGTCAACTCTTATCAATGTTGCATCAACTGCATCCTGATTATACTGAACGCCCTGCTCCTCAATCAATGTTCTAATCAGCTCTTTATCAAAATCAAAGGCTATCTGATAAACCTTATTTTCGTGTTCCAAATCCTTCAGCACTTTATAGCACTGAACTATATTGCCGTCTTTTCCAAGAGACGCCGCTTCAGATATGATCTCCGGATTACCCCATTTAAGACCAATCTCCGATGCTGTAGTTATAATCTCATTATCATCAACTGCATGCAGCGTAATCTGTATATCGGCAAGAGAATCAACATAATTTTGTACGGCATTTTCAGCCTCAGACGCAGTCATTCCCGAAAGGTTTATATCATTTGCATAAATCCCTGACTCGATCTTATCCTCTTTAGCATTTACCGTCATGCTCATCGAAAAAACAGCAACATATACTGCTGAAACAACGGCCAGACATTTCACAACTCTGCTCATAATTTTCTGCCTTTCTTATTTCATTGATTCCATGAAAAAAATATGATAAACTAATTTTTAGCTACATTGCCACACTTGCCAAAAGCGGTATTACCATTGCTAAAATTAATACAATGACGATGATAGCCGATATAATCTGTTTTGATTTTTTATTATGCCAAGAAAACATAACTAAAACCTCCTGCCTACTGAAAGGATATTATATATGAAATTTCCNCTTTTTGCAAGTTTTATTGTCTTTACTATATGGCTTACCTACGAGATTGGCAAACACAATCGTATAGATGAGGCCGTCAATCAGGAATTCTGGCGCAAAGAGCATAGAGCAAATAAAATAAGAAGGAAACCTCTCGATGACCTTGACTACATCACTATTCCTTTTGACAGTCTCCCAATGCATATTTTACCGGATGATGAACGGGTTTCCGAGTATAAGGAAGTCCTCAATTCTTTATCCGACTCTAAAATAGTAAATTTCACCGGCATTACCAACACCGATTTGAAACTGCAATACGGTGCGCCNAATATTGATTTANTAAGTAAATATGACCAGAATTACACCGTNCTGGCCAGAACCCTCAATATGTGGGCTGCCTATATATATGAAAAGGGCTATCCGAAAGAGGCANGGGAAATTCTGGAATTCGCCGTTTCCACAAAAACCGATGTGAGCGGCTCATACAAGCTTCTATGCCAAATTTATAAGGAAGAAAATACTCCCGAGAAAATAAAGGAGCTCTATCCTNTTGTCGAATCCGTAAACTCAATTATGAAAAACACTATCTTCCATATTCTGCAAGAAGCTGAGCAATAATCCGGCTCGCTTCGCTGCGGGTAAGTTTCTCCACATCGTAGTCTACTTTTAGTTTATGCCTGTCCAACAATTTATATAACTGATTTTTTTGAGGTATGGTAACAGGCGTGTCTCTTTTCACATTATATTTTAAAGGTATCGGTTTGAAATCCTCTTCGTGTCCGTCAGAAAAAAGCTCTGCCAGTTTCTTATATAATGCCGATGTCGCTTTTGCGTCGGCAATCGCTCTATGCGCGCTATGCTCAATTTCAAAATGTCTGCATAGAAATTCAAGACTTCTGCTTTCTAAATCAGGAAGAAACTTTCTTGCCANTTTCAATGTATCAATTCCGTTTTTCTCAAAAGTAAGCTTCTCATTTACCGCCGCCCTTTTTACAAAAGAATAATCAAANAGCACGCTGTGTCCAAGAAGTATATCATCACCGATAAAATCAAGAAGTTCCGGTAATATNTCCCTAATATCGGGAGCGTCTTTAAGCNGCTCATCGACTATTCCGGTNAATTCNGTAATGCGTTCCTCAAGCGCTCGTCCCGGATTTACAAATGTCTCCAGTATGGCGTCAGTNTCTCCATTCCTTACTCTGACAGCGCCGATTTCTATGATTTTATCTTTCTTCGGGTCCAAACCGGTAGTCTCTAAATCAAGACATACATATGAATCTATCATANTCATGCTCCAATTTGCTTAAATGCCGGCTTAATAATCAGATCTATATAATCTTAATCAGACAAGCCGCTCGCTACTTTTTATTCCTACTCTGGTAATCCTTACAATGTTCTTTAAGGAAACACTCTTCGCACTTCGGGGTGGGTGCCTTACAAATCTGCCTTCCCAAAGTGATAATCTGGATATTCCAGAGAATCCAGTGGTCTTTTGGCAGAGCTTTCATAAGTTCCATTTCAACCTTAACAGGGTCTTCCTCTTTCGTTATTCCCAGTTTCTTGGAAATGCGCTTTACATGCGTATCAACCACTATACTGGGGTCATTGAACACATTCCCCCGTATGACATTTGCAGTCTTACGGCCTACGCCTGCAAGCGAAGTAAGTTCTTCTATGGTTCTCGGCACTTCTCCATTGAATTTATCACGCAGATCCCGACAACAGGCAATGATATTTTTCGCCTTGTTATGATAGAATCCGGTAGAGTGTATGTCCTGTTCCAATTCCTTTAAGTCCGCGTCTGCGAAAGCATCTATGCTTGGATATTTCTGAAATAAGTCCTTAGTGACGATATTGACTCTGGCGTCTGTACACTGTGCGCTTAGGATTGTTGCGATTAACAGCTGCCATGCGTTTTCGTGATTCAGGTAGCAGGTGTAGTCGGTGCCGTAGTGGGCGTCGAGAAGGGCGAGGATGGCTTGGGTGTGTTTTGTCATTGGGGTTTCTCCTTTAAGTGTATTATTGTTGGCGGACGGGCGTTGTACAATATATATAAATCACAGCAGGGCACGCTTGCGCTGCGTTGTCGCTCGTAGCGGTACTAAGCTCGAAAAGACCTCGCTAAGTACCGACGGCTCCATAGCACCCTGTTGTGATTTATATATATTGTACAACTAGGGTTCGACAACTATAAAGTATGCTTCATGGGTTAATGGGTTTCGGTTTTTGTAGTCAAATAATACCATAATTGGCATATCTAGCTTTTGCAACTGTAAAGCAACATCCGTTTCCCAGACGGGATAATTAAAAAACTCTATGTGCGTCAGTCTGGAAAGCTGGGTGTGGTCATAGGTTGAGTAGTCGGGCAGGAAGTGCCTGTTCTCTTCTTCTTTTTTGTAAAAATCTCTTATAAGATTTTTATAAGGGGTCAGGTCGTTTGCAAAATCCGGTCTGCTCTTAATATTTTCTCTTAAGTACAGATCAAAAGTCAAGACCTGACGAATCATTTCCGCTTCTTCTGACAAAGCGGTGTTCATGGCAAAGTCCAGTAATATCTGATAGCGGTATACTCTGGAGGGAGTCATGAGTGAATAACCCTTTTCCTGATAAAATTCTGCAAGTTCGCTGTACAATGTATAGGCGTTTGGGAATATGCTCTGTAATACGGGCATTGTATGTGTGAACTGATTACTGTTATAGTAGAGTTCTACCATTTCCTCAACCTGCTTTAAAATACACAGTTTTTCATATGGAAGCCATTTGGTAGAGAGAACTTCATAAGGTGGGTCTTCCGTATATTGTATACCATAGTCAACCGCCTTTTCATGCATGAAGGAGCCTTTTAGCACCTTTAAAAAACCAAGCTGGAGCTGGTGCGGTTTCATTGCATACACCACGTTAAACGAATTTATGAAGCTTTCATAATCTTCAAAAGGTAGTCCGGCTATCAAGTCAAGATGTACATGGATATTTCCGTTGCCTATGATTCGCTCCACCACCCTGCGCAGTCTGTCAATATCGCTCGTGCGCCGGATTTCTTTTAAAGTTTTCNGATTGATTGTCTGTACGCCTATTTCCAACTGCGCCAGTCCCGGACGCAGCCTCGCAAGGATTTCCAGCTCTTCCTCGGAAATGATTTCAGCTGCTATTTCAAAATGAAAATTAGTGACNCCGTTGTCATGCTCCGACAGATATTCCCATATTTCGCATGCGTGTGCATGGTTACAGTTAAATGTCCTGTCTACGAATTTTACCTGTTTTACATTGTTATCGAGAAAAAACTGTAGTTCCTTCTTAACAGTTTCCATATCCCGCAGGCGTACCGTTTTATCTATGGAAGAAAGACAATAGCTGCATCTGTAAGGACAGCCGCGGCTGCTTTCATANTAAATGATTNTNTTTTCAAATGAATGAAGGTTNTNGTACANNAANGGNAGCTTNGAAATATCCATNNGCTCNCGCNNNGGNGTNTGGNNNANTTCAGCANNTNCAGCNTTNTGCGGCTGTGANAATNCNNNTTNNCTTTCTATGTATACGGATTCGCTCCGTGCTGGCATATATGTCTGNGTATGAAGCCTTGCATGATATACAATTCCTGATATTTTATCTAANCTTTTACCTTNAATNCNTGAATCGNCTTNTGAACAATAATATTCCGCCAATTCNTTNAAGGTTTCTTCNCCTTCTCCNANCATNATNCCTGTAACCATNGGATTNTTTTTCATAAGTTCNNNNGNATTATATGANACTTCCGGACCACCCAGCCAAATATGCACGNCNGGNNTTATTTTCGGNAGNTCNGNNAAAATAGAGCTTATCATACTCCANTTCCAGATATANCANGAAAAAGCCGCCANNTCAGGATTTCTTCTGAAAATGTCAGCTAAAATTTCTTCCTTTTTATTATTAATTGTATACTCTGCGATTTCAATATAGGACGCAAGCTGCTCTCCCGCATAGGCGCGCAGACTATATACGGCGGGATTGGAGTGTATGTATTTTGCGTTGATTGCGATTAAAAGGATTTTCATATCAGCTCTCGTTTTATAATAATTACAAAACTTTACTTATTAAATTAAATTTTTGTATTTATAAAGACTATTATT
>JAAUZS010000089.1 GCA_014804495.1 Lachnospiraceae bacterium | reverse complement strand
TAACATGTCTGCCATTGTAAAATATGCCTCCCATTATGAATTTTTCTGTCCATAAGTATAGCTTGTCAACTCGTCTACTTCCTTGCTCTCCTGCACATTCAACTCATGCACGAACTGTTCAAACGCTCTTTCGCGCAGNTTCTCCTGAGCCTTGCGTTCCTTCATTATCTCTTCGAGCTTCGCCCGCGCCGCTTCTACTACTTCTTCGGCCTTTTTAATATTAAGTTTCTGGGCTTCTATGAATTCTTCCATTCTTGCCAATGCATATTCGTTATCACGCAGGCTTTGTACTTTGAGGGCTTCTTTNCGNAATTTCCTGCCCTCTTCCAGATAACCCTTTTTTCTATCGTAAAGCACACTCAGNTTTTCCTCTTCTTCCAGAAGTCTGCGCTGCGCCTGCCCCANCTCCATTTTTGCCTGGGTTTCCATCTGGTTCTTAATATTCAGTATGCTCTGCATCCTGTATACGAACTTCGCCATATATTTTCAGTCCTATAATAATCTTTGCAATTACTGTTCAAACAGCCCTTTAAGCATATCTAATTCCTGCTCATAGTTCAGTTTGCTATCCACATCCTGCATGAGATAATCATTCACTGCATCTATTTTCTCTATCGCATAATCTATGTTTGGATTGCTTCCGCTTTTGTATGCGCCNATATTAATCAAATCCTCGGCTTCATTATAAGTAGCCAGCACATTCTTAAGCTTCCCTGCCGCCACTTTATGCTCCTTTGGCACAATCTGGCTCATACANCTGGAAATACTCTGCAATACGTCGATTGCAGGATAGTGGTTCTTGTGTGCAAGCTTACGGTTCAGCATGATATGTCCATCCAGAATACTTCTCGCAGTATCNGTAATAGGCTCGTTAAAATCGTCACCGTCTACCAATACCGTATACAGACCTGTAATGGAGCCTTTATCTGAACGTCCGGCCCTCTCTAAAAGCTTGGGCATCTCGGAATAAACACTGGGCGGATAACCTCTNGATACAGGCGGCTCACCGCTTGCCAGTCCGATTTCCCTCTGNGCCATGGAAAAACGTGTCAGGGAATCCATCATCAGCAATACGTCCTTACCCTGATCCCTGAAATATTCCGCNATCGCAGTTGCCGTCTGGGCGGCTTTCTTTCTCTCCATAGCCGGTTTATCCGAAGTAGCTACTACTACGACCGAACGCTTCATGCCTTCCGGCCCCAAATCCCTCTCGATAAATTCCCTTACTTCCCTGCCTCGTTCTCCAATCAGGGCAATGACATTTATATCCGCNTTCGTATTTCGCGCAAACATTCCCATTAGGGTAGACTTTCCAACTCCCGAACCNGCAAANATACCGATTCTCTGTCCCTTACCCACTGTCATCAGACCATCTACNGCCTTGACTCCTAACGGAAGNACTTCGNCAATAATCTCTCTTGCCATTGCNTCCGGCGGNGCNGCTTCCATAGGNTAGCTGACAGTCTGTTCTTCATCAGCATCAAACTCTTCACATCTGCCGAGTCCGTCTAATACCTTGCCGAGCAGTCCGTCACNGACATGTACGGACAGNGGCATTTTCATATTTTCCACTACACAGCCTATGCCTATTCCATCGGTTTTTTCATAAGGCATGAGCAAAGTTTTTCTTTCTTTAAAACCGACAACCTCGGAGATAATAGGCGGCAGTTCCTTATCCTTAGGATAGATTCTGCACAAATCCCCAAGCCTTGCTTCCGGNCCTGCGGATTCTATGGTAAGTCCTACCACATTCTCCACACGTCCCATGCTTTTAAAAAAAGTATCGTCTNCAATTCTACCGTATTTTGTAAAATCTATAAAAACATTTGCCATGCCAATAATCATGCACCTTTCTCANAGCATCATTGATGTCTGCACAAATTCGCGTGATAGAATTTATTTTTCACACTTTACATTTCAAAAGACAACAGCTTCAGCTTCTTAGTCAGTTCTTCTAACTGAGTTCCTACGCCACAGTCAAAAATACCGCCATCAGTCTCAATCAGGCACTCGTTCTTACGCAGCGTAATGTCTTCCACTACTTCCACAACACCGCGCCCGCCTACCGCGCCTTCAGTAAACATTTTTTTCTGCATNTTCACATATGGGTAATCATCCTTGGATACATGCACAATAAAAGTCCTGCTACTCTCTACTTTTCGCAAAGTAGAATCGATTAAATGTACCAGGATACCTCTTTCATTCTCCAATTCAGTGTTAAAAATATGATTGTAAATAGCCGTAATCNTATCAATGAACTTAGGTTCAAGCTCATCTATGAGTCTGTCGTACTCTTCTTCTATTCTGATGCGCTCAGCGTCAAGCTCCCTTTTCATTCTGTCAGCCTGTTCCTGNGCTGACGCAAGACCGTCGCTATAGCCCTTTTGTTTGGCATCTTCCAGAACNGAGCGCTTCTGCGCTTCAATTTCCGCCTGTGCAGCCTGCTTCATTTGCTCGATTTCTGCTCTGGCNGCTTCCAGTTCTGCTTCCGCCTCAGCTCGGAGTTCCTCCGGTGTCGGTCCCTCTATATGAGATTCCTCCTGAGCCTTTAANACTCCGCCTTCTTCACTATCCTGATCATATAGCANCGCATCTATCTGTTCACCACCTATTCCTCCCGTGAAGCCGTCTTCCGATGATTNATCGGTGGAAACTGCGCTATATCTTCTTCTATCCTCGTCCTTAGCCCCCAGTGCTTCTATCCTGCTTGCGAGAATGGCATTACTGTCTATAATACACTTCTCATCCTCCTGTACGGCTACCCACATTGCTTTGTAAATATTATTAGACAATGATCTCGTCACCTCCACCTCTGGAGATAACAATTTCCGCAGAGTCTTCCAGCTTCCTGATGATATTTACAATCTTCTGCTGTGCCTCTTCTACATCCTTCATACGGACAGGACCCATGAATTCCATATCTTCCTTAATCATAACAGCCAGACGCTTAGACAGGTTGTTGAATATAGCGTTCTGTACATCCTCATTAGAGCCTTTAAGCGCAATTGCAAGGTCGCTGTTATCTACATCACGCAGTACACGCTGGATAGCTCTGTCATCCAGAAGCAGGATATCTTCGAATACGAACATCTTCTTCCTGATTTCATCAGCAAGCTCGGGCTCTTCGATTTCCATAGTNTCCATGATATGTTTCTCTGTACCACGGTCTACAGTATTCAAAATTTCTACGATTGCATCGACACCACCAATAATGGTGTAATCCTGATTCGCCAAAGACGCCAGCTTGGATTCCAAAACTTTTTCCACCTCTTTAATAACATCCGGACTCGTTCTGTCCATTACTGCGATACGCTTAGCAACATCCGCCTGTCTGTCAGGAGGAAGCGCTGAAATAATAAGCGCTGACTGAGCAGGCGCAAGGTATGACAATATAAGTGCAATTGTCTGCGGATGCTCATCCTGAATGAAGTTAAGCAGCTGTGACGGATCTGTTTTTCTNACAAATTCAAACGGCTTAACCTGCAATGATGCTGTCAGTTTNCCGATTACATCCTTCGCGCGGTCTGAACCGAAAGATTTCTCCAAAAGTTCCGTAGCATAATTGATACCGCCTTCTGCGATATACTGCTGCGCCAGACACACCTGATAGAACTCTTCTATAACTTCTTCCCNTAANTTCGGTGTAATCGTTCTGGTATTTGCAATTTCCAAAGTAAGCTCTTCTATTTCATCTTCTTTCAGATGCTTGAAAATCGTCGCCGACCTCTCAGGTCCAAGTACAATCAGCAATATAGCCGCCTTTTGCACTCCGTTGACTTTCTCCTCAGAAGTTTTTGCCATTGATATTACCCCCAGTCCTCATTTAACCAATTNCGCAGCAGNTTAGCCGCTGCTTCCGGATTATCATCCACGAATTTATTAATGAGCTTAGTTGTCTCTGTCTCTTCTTCCATAGCAATGTCTACCAGCTGAGTATCGGGTGTAGACTGTAACAAGTTCTCAACAGAAAGCTCTTCNTCTTCATCTTCATGCTTCTCGCCGCGCATACTTCTAAGCACAACAAATGCAAGCAGTCCGAGAATGAGTATAATCAAAATAATCTGNANNANNTCCGTAGCACTTAATGCCNGAACCNTCGGCATCTAAGAAAACATTCTCNNTATANGCNACAAGAGNNATATTGCTTGTGCTGATACCNGAGGCATTAGACACTACATTTACNAAATCTTCATCTACTTCCATCTTGGTACGNGACTTATTNGCAAGCTTATATTCTTCCCATGTAATACCGTCNAGAAGTCCCTGNGTCCTGACATCNTCTTCACGGATNACNTTATAGCTNATTGCCGNAACNGAAAGCGAGGANCGTGTATAATTAATATCNCCNNCCGNCTTCTCNGTAGTTNNAACTCTCTCATTCGGCAGATAATCNGTGGAGCTCTCTTTTACCGTAGCCGTTGAATTGTTATTATCNCTCAGTACATATGTCGAATCATCATCATTNGAGTCNGTTCCCGGCACACCGCCGATTCCGCTCTCATTTGTGGAGTCATATANATCCTGATGNGCATACACNCCCTGATCCTGNCCTTCNGCNGGAGTATACTCATGNNNTACTTCNGTAGTNTTGGAATNATCCANTANAAGATTNGTNGCCACTTCAATGCTGTCAAACTCGTTCGTNCCCCTGAGTGCCTGNNTTACTTTGGCNGTAACNATTTTCTCNGCCTCGGTCTTTACANNCANCTGCGCNGTNGCNANACCTGCCNCCGAATAATTATCTTCTCCGGAAAACAGCATAGTNCCGTTTGAATCCATNATTACNATNTTATTNGTCGTATCATTNCCNATTCCNACCGCTANNNTNCGNGCTAAAGCAGCNGCCNTCTCAGTAGTCATTTCACCNTTAAGTCTGAGAACCACNCTGGCNTGAGCCTCTTCCTNAGAATCAATCANNGTNCCNGTATTTTCAGGAATCGTCANNGTGACGGTAGCGCTTTTTACAACATCAAGCATATCTACGATGTTGCCTGCAAGATAATCCTGCATATATTTAACATNCTTTCTTTGTTTGTCGGATTCCGTAGTGGCNAAACCGCCGTNNNNCACATTTTCAAAGCCATANCCNGNTGTNGANATANTGTTNGANGCTAACAGCCAAATNGCNTCCTGNTGCTGGGATTTCAGAATCCTGAATGTCAGNGCGTCGTCCGNNACCNTATATGTAAGNCCNTCTNCATCCAGCAAATCCTTNACGCCNGANGCCTGCGTAGCATCCTCACACTGTTTTAACAGCACATANTCAGGTNTGNNAAGNACGGTAACAANNATCACTATTGNCAANANGACTGNCGANANCGCNATGACTATCAAAGTCTTCTGCTTAGCCGTAAANCGGTTCCACCATTCCAATATTTTATTGCCTATTTCCTTTAATTTCTCTAATATACTATCCACGACTGTCATTTCTCCTTAAGTAATATGCCATATGATTATATCTGCATCTGCATAAGTTCCTTATAAGCATCTAACANCTTATCCCTTATGGCTACCGTGTACTGCAAAGCCGTATATGCTTTTTGCAGCGCAATCGTCAAGTCATGNGTATTTTCGGTCTCTCCGAGAGCCCACTTAATCTCTTCATTTTCCGCATCGGAAAGGAAACTGTTAGTCGTATTGATATTATCGATAGCGGTACCTAAAAAATCATTAAAACTTGCGTCAACATATGTATCCGGTTTAGTAATCGGNGAATTCTTCACNGCTTCCTTAACTGCACCCGACGACACATTGCGAAGCGCTGTAATATCCCAATTCATAATTAACTATGCNCTCCTCTCTCAGCCTATAAATCAGNCATTTTAGCCGTTTAATATTTCAAGNCCCTTNGTCGCAATATTCTTGCTTGCCGAAAATGCCGTTGAGTTAGCCTCATAAGCACGGCTTGCATCGATAAGGTTCGTCATTTCGGTTATGGTAGAGACAT
The DNA here is from genome assembly GCA_014804495.1 of Lachnospiraceae bacterium. GTDB lineage: Bacteria > Bacillota > Clostridia > Lachnospirales > Lachnospiraceae > UBA3282. Next base: position 22,163 of record JAAUZS010000089.1, on the reverse strand, counting down.
TAGGATATGTCACATAACCATTCTCGTCGGCATCAGGATGTGACGGGTCATAAACCATATTCATCTCCGTCCATTCATCTTCATAAACNCCNCTNACNTTAACNCCGGTTCCCGAATAGCGATCCCTCGCCGTATTCAATACATGGCGGAAAGGCGTCTGTGAGTTTTTCTCCTCAAATACAACTACCTTCCTGCGGTAAGGTGTNCCGTCCTCAGTACGGGTCGTATTCTGATTGGCTATATTCCCNGCAATTATATCCATGCGGTATCTCTCCGCAGTCATACCTGTGGCATTAATGTCAAAAGCTGTAAACATTCCCATAACTCATTCTCCTTTANTTCATAACAAGCTGCAGGTTTTTAAATTCCTGCGCTATGCTCAGTTCCAGTCCCTGATATGTAATCTGGTTCTTCGCAAGATAAACGCCTTCAGTATCTATGTCCACGTTATTGCCNTCCAGACGATAGGAAAAACCCGCATAGTCCGTATAGCAGATTGGATTCAGTCGGCTNAACTTGATATTTGACACCCTTGTGTCCATGGGGGTGTATCTGGAATTNCCAAGCGCTTTAGCAAGCTGCGATTCAAAATCAACGTCCTGCCTCTTATATCCCGGCGTATCCACATTGGATATATTATTAGAAATCGCATCATTACGCAGCCACGAAGCNTCAGCNGCCTTATCAAGCACATTTACGTAGTCGTATACATTTGTGTTTATTAATGCACTCATATGTATCCTCCTAAATTTATTTATATTTTCGGGCTTTTAAATTCTTAAGCCCAAAGNGACATACTAAGTCAAAATATGTTTCTTATAAATTATAAAAGCAAATTCAAAAAAAAACAATAGATAAGCAAAAAAAAACAGACAAAAAAAATAAATTTTCTGTATTACATTTACATAATATGGGAAAAATGGAAAAAGGACTTCTAACGACAGTATTGTTCCNCCATGTTATAAATCCTTTTATCANTGACCATTCCATTGTCCTATATGCTGTTTTATATCTTAAATAATTCAATCTAATATCTGCCCTGCTTTTTAAGCTGTTCCACTTCGTCATATACGAAATCGTTCAGTACCTTGATATATGTTCCTTTCATACCGGATGAACGCGACTCTATGATGCCCGCACTTTCAAATTTACGGATGGCATTCACAATAACAGAACGTGTAATACCTGCTTTATCGGCAATCTTGCTTGCAACCAGAATACCCTCCATTCCATTCAGTTCATCGAATATATGGGTAATCGCTTCCATCTCCGAAAAAGAAAGCGTACTGATTGCCGATTTAACTATAGCGATCTTCCGATTCTCTTCAGCATTTTCCTCATTCACCGCACGGAGCATCTCAAGTCCCACTACAGTCATGCCATACTCACACAATATGATATCGTCTATATCGTATTGCTCATCACATTTATATACGAAAAGCGTACCCAGTCTTTCACCTGAAATCTCGATTGGCGATATAACCGCCTGAAATTTTTTCGTATCGATATTCTCGAAGCCCAAGGTTTCCAGATTAACATTCTCCTTAGTGGAGAGAACTGAAAGAAGCCTCTCATTTAGCATAGGGTCTATAAATCCCCCCACATGGTCAACTATTAACTCCGTCAGGGATTCCACGTTGTCCAGATCACCTATGCCGAGTACCTTCCCCTTCCTGCTTATTACCAACACATTCGAGCCCAGAATTTCTTTGAGAATATCACAGATATCATTGAAAACAACCTTGCCCGAATTATTATTATGAAGGAGCTTCCCTATTTTTCTGGTCTTATCCAGTAATTGTACACTACTCATACTCTTCACCCTTTAACTTACAAGAAAGTATGTATGTATTTTATCATGTTTTGAAGTACATTTCAATGATTTTTCTGTGAATATCATAAAATTTCGTGGAATTTTATGGATTTTTGGGACAATTTGACAGTTTACGGTTGAAAAATTTCTGATTGTTCAACCTATACTTCTGCCGCTTCAACGGCTTCTGCGGATTCCACGTATGAACAGGTTTCTGACGAACATACCAGTTTATTCCCTTTTTCCAGCATAATGGAGTCGCACTTGGGACATTTTTTATCCACAGGCTTCTGCCATACCATGAAATCACACTGCGGATTATCGATGCATCCATAGTATTTCCTGCCCTTTTTGGTCTTCTTTATCACAATATCCTTGCCGCACTTAGGGCAGGATACGCCTATTTTCTCGAAATAAGGCTTGGTATTGCGGCAGTCAGGGAATCCCGGACATGCTAAGAACCTTCCGTAGGGACTGTATTTAATAACCATCTGTCTTCCGCAGTGTTCACACACTTCGTCGGAAACTTCATCGGCAATATCCACTTCTTCAAGTTCCTGCTCCGCCTTCTCTACCGCTTCCTGTAAATCGGGATAAAAATTAGATATGACAGTCTTCCACTTAACATTGCCTTCCTCGATTCCGTCTAGGAGAGCTTCCATGGCCGCCGTGAAATTCACATCCACAATCGTAGGAAAGGCTTCTTTCATTATATTATTTACAATTTCTCCGAGTTCTGTCACATATAGATTTTTATTTTCTTTAACAATGTAGCGTCTGGCAAGAATCGTAGTAATCGTCGGCGCATAAGTACTTGGACGTCCGATTCCGAGTTCTTCCAAAGCGCGCACCAATGACGCCTCCGTATAATGAGGCGCCGGCTGTGTAAAATGCTGTTTTTCCTCAAACGATTCAAACTTAAGCTTCGTGTACCTGTCGATTCCTTTTGCTAATGTATTGCTCTCTTCCTTTTCTTCTTCATCATGATAGACTTTGAGAAAACCGTCAAACTTCACCTTAGATGCAGAAACCGTAAAACGCTGTCCTTCCGCGTCGATTTTTACCGAAGTCGTCTCATACTGCGCAGCCGCCATCCGGCTTGCAGTAAAACGCCTCCATATAAGCTGATAAAGGCGGAACTGGTCTCTTGAAAGCGAGTCCTTAATTTCAGCGGGAGTTCTGCTTATATCGGTAGGTCTGATAGCTTCATGCGCATCCTGAATCTTCTGCGTATTTTTCTTCTCGGTTACGTTATCTGCAGCATATTCCTCACCATAATTTTCCGTAATATACTCTTTTGCCATACTCTCCGCTTCATCCGAAACCCTGGTGGAATCCGTACGCAGATATGTGATTATGCCGACCGTGCCATTGCCCTTAATGTCTATTCCTTCATACAACTGCTGTGCCAGCCGCATCGTCTTCTGAGTAGAAAAATTCAACGCCTTGCTCGCTTCCTGCTGCAATGTTGATGTGGTAAACGGTAGAGGCGCCTTCTTCGTCCTCTCGCTTTTCTTTACTTCCGTCACATTGTAGTCGGCACGTCTTAATGTCTCTTTTATTTCCTTTAGCTCTTTTTTGGATTTAATGTCCTGCTTTTTTAAAGGAGTTCCATAATATCTGGCAACCAAAGGTTTCTTTTCACCCGGAATCGTAAAGGTTGCGTCCAAAGTCCAGTATTCCTCCGGAATAAAAGCATTGATTTCTTCTTCCCTGTCGCAGATGATTCTGAGAGCAACAGACTGTACACGTCCGGCGCTTAAGCCTCTTTTAACCTTCGCCCAGAGCAGCGGGGAAATCTTATATCCCACCATACGGTCAAGACAGCGTCTCGCCTGCTGTGCGTTTACCAGGTCCATGTCAATCTCCCTGGCATTTTTCAAAGACTCCTTAACCGCATTTTTGGTAATTTCGTTAAATGTAATACGATATACCTTCTTGCCTTCCAGTTTAAGCGCCTGCACAAGATGCCAGGAAATTGCCTCTCCTTCACGGTCAGGGTCAGTCGCGAGATATATTTTATCTGCTTTTTTTACTTCTTTGCGCAGTGAAGCCAGAAGCTCGCCTTTACCTCTGATAGTAATGTACTTCGGCTCAAAGTCATGCTCTATGTCTATACCCATCTGACTTCTCGGCAAGTCGCGCACATGTCCGTTGCTTGCCGCCACTTCATAATTGGCTCCGAGAAATTTTTTGATTGTTTTCACCTTAGCCGGTGATTCCACGATTACCAGATACTTTGCCATACTGATTCCCCTGTTCATACATATATATATGCTACCTAATTATATATTTATTAACGTGAACCACTATACACCAAAATATAAGATGTTGCAAGAAGAAATTTTGATTTTCCTAATCTGCCCAATACATCTCTATCTTTTCTTGGGCTTCATTTTCTTTCAATTCGTACTGTAGAATCAGCTGCTCGCATGCTGCGAGTTTTGAGGCGCCAAGATTTTTAACTGTGTGAACCAGTAGGCATATTCCTTTTTCTATTCCTCTTTCTATTCCAACATTATATCCTTCTTTTTTTCCTTCATCGTATCCTTCTTGTCTCATATCCTCAAATGCTTTACACATATCATATCGCTCCTCTCCATCTTCTATTCTCTTAAACTTTTCCGGTATACTTACATTTGCCAATACTTCCAGCATGTCTTTTGTATCGCTGTCTATCTTACTGTATACTTCATGGTTTTCTTTCATAACTTCTTTGAGCTTCTCTTTATTCTTCGCATAACGAACGGTCTCAAACACCTGCCTTAACCCCGTCTTATATTCATTGAAAGTATCATGTTCATGACAGTCATACAGATTCAGCTTGTAGTTTGTCACATACTCTTTTAATTCCTCATCAATATCCAGCAGGTCATGCAGGTATCTTGCTCCATCCCATGGGTGGTCAGTTCCGAAATATACTACCAGTGTTATTATTGGTGCAAACTTTTCTTCCTTATTAATCCCTGATAAGTATTCATCCTTATCTTTTAAATCTTTCGCAGCTGTATGTATACGTTTTTTCTTTTTCCACTGTTTACGATATCCCATACTCTCAGAGAGCATATTTCTTAACACCATCTGATAATCCACATAATTCTGATTCTCTACTACAAGAACGTGCAGCTTCCTCCCCTTCCAGATGCGTACTTTGTCCACCATTGTTCTGATGTTTCGCGGTTTTTTCTTCCCTGTTTCATCCATATTCCCGATACTTACAATCTGAGTATCTTCCGGTTCCAATTCCTCCGGTTTTACTACCTGCTTTCCATTAAATAATGCTCCGTTTATCTGGTCTGCAAATCTTACATTGTCGTCCAGATAATCAAACTGATAATCATCCTTTTTACCCATCAGTCTTCCTCCCTTATTTTATTTTCATATAAGGGATTCAGATTCCACGATATGTGTAAAGATGTTCCAGAATTTCAGATTCCCAGATATGTTTATTTGATAATATCACATTCAATATTGATTTGTAAAGTGATAAAATTTATTATTGAAAAATATGCTTTGATTTATAATAGCATGGAATATCGGAAATTGCAAACAGAAATTTTCAGTTAATGGTAAAATTATCAAAAATTATCAAAGTAAATCCTAATCTCCTAAAAAAACCCCGGCAGCCGCGGCTGTCGGGGTAATTTGTTGCTATATACTGTTATTCAAGTAAGAAGAGCTGTGCCCTGTTCAGTGTAACGGAATCGCTTCCTATAGGATGTCTGTCCTGTCCTAATTTGATGAAGTGTGACTGCACGACGATATAGATATCAGCATTTACACTATTGTCATCATTCCTAAGTGATACAACGGGAGCTTTAATCTTATATATTTTACCCGGTACAAGGTCGAGTCCTGAACCAACATTAACCGGAACAAGCTGATTCTGCTCTACAGTCCATATCTCTGATGCGAACTGGGTAGCATTCACTACTCTGCCGCCGACATCTACCGGAACTCCGGATATATTGTCCTCATAGTAGAAGGCAATCGTCACATCTTTCTTGAAAGCGAAGTTAGGCTCGGATACCTTAAAGTATACGTCAACCGTATCGTCTAAAACGCCTTTACTGCTTAAAGCACCGTCTGTATCCGCTTCTATCTCCCTTATCTGTTCATCATAAGGAATGCAGATGCTGTCAGTCTCCGATGAATCATCTGAAAGACCTGCTACAATCGATACTTTCGGATTCTTGATGCCTACGCTGTAGGCTTCCATAAGCGCATTGACAAAGAGTTTGCAGTTATCTGTACCCTGTGCATTGTCAAGCGGATTCGGCGTGGCAATACTGTCATATGCATATGGATAGCCGTAATCACCTACAAATACGACATTTCCCTTACTATATATATAGTAGTTATTCGCTGCATCCTTTACGGAAACACCATAGCTTGTTTTGGTATCGAAATATTCAACATCGCCTAAACTATACCATGCCGTAACATCTGCTACCGTGTCAGATGCGCCATTAGATGCCAAATCCAGTACATAGTCCGCTATCTTCACAGTATTACCAAGACGGACTCCTGAGCCTACCTCATATGGGTAATGAGAAACCGCGCCATCATTTACCATCGATGCAGACAATAAATCCCAGTCAAAAAACATATCTGATTTCAAAGTACTGTATTTATAGTAACTTACTGACGACGGCTTACTTCTGCCGAGGCTGTTGTAAGTTTTTACATCTTTTTGTCCAAGTGCGGAAGCATCAAGCTGCATTCTGCCTAAAGCTTCTGATGATGCCGCTGAAGATACCAGCACTCCCCTGCCTTCTGATATGTACTTATTTACATACCACTCAACATTTTTATCTATAACCGGAACATTCAGACTGCAATCAGGTCCGAATCCCAGCACCAGCACATCCGCGCCCGAAAGATATTCTTCGTTAAACTTTATCTCCTCCGCCAGCTGCCCGACAGTCATAGTCTCTATTTCCAACTTCGTGTTAGTCAGAGCTTCTGCATTCTTAAGATAATATCCGAGCAGAGACTTCTGACCTGCTCCGTTGTCATATTCATATGCCAATTCAAAATTGAATTTAGCATCCAGAGAATCTTCAACATTTCCGCCTATTACCTGTACGACACGGATAGGAATCTGTGTAGAATGAGCGATTTCAAAATATCCGGTCAGGTCATCCCTGCGGTAACTGTTGCCTGTATCTGATATCTCCAGTTTCCATGGAATAATTCCTCTCTCCGGTGCTGCAAATTCTATCAAAAGAACACCATTGCTGATGGCTACATCGCCTGTCACTTCTTCAAGTGCATCAAACCTGCCATCCTGATTCATATCCAGATAGAATCGTGTATTTACACTGTTACTATAGGAATCCCCAACATCATCCGTAACTTTATACGGAATATATCCACGGTATTTACCTTCGGCATCCGCTGTTATTGTCTGAACAATCTGACCCATCTGTACTTCATTCACATTCAATCCACTTATAGCATTACCCCAGTCAAATTCCACACTAGGTCTATGCACATTAATCTGCGCTGCGAAGTCCGAGTAATGTGTGTGTACATCGGCGATAGTATACAGACACCATTTGTAATCATCGCTTGAAAGTGCAATTCTTAAAAAGTCATACATCTGTGATGATGAATCAATATAATCAGTATTGATGTCTCCAGCTCCTGCATCCTTTGCCGTTTTATCTACAAAAAAGTTATTCTCTACAACAATCGGATATCCCGCTTTCATAAAATCAAGCAGAGCATTTTTCTTCTGCGGAGTTATGTCAATTCCATCATATCGCTGTCCTGCCCCGTCAGCGATATCACCCACACCGCTGTATACCTTGCCGTTCAATGACGAATCATTATATGCCGTATCCTTACCGTCATAATTCAGGCTCTGCCCATCCAGACCTATGAATATCATCTGATACTTATCGTTAATATCACTCTGCTCTCCTGAAAACTGCGCTACAGATTCAGTATCCATAGTTATGGTTATGAGCTTACGGCTTCTGATAATCTGTTGTCCTGAACCTGACGAACCCGGTTTTCTCCAATAGAGAATTGTATTATTCCTTGAATCATTACGTGTATTCAAGTCTGAATCTCCATCTGTAGGCTGCAGTTCCAGAATGGAAAAGTCTCTGAACTCACCTATGAAGCTGTTGGCATAATTGATTATGTACTGGATTGCCATAGCCCTGCTGGGACCCGGAAGATCATTTCCCTGCCTGTTTTCCATGTCTATGGCGGATTTAACTTCCTCAAATCCTTCCATTTCTCCATCACCAAATGGTGTGTCAAAACCGTTTCGAGTCGACAGAATACCACTGGGATTAACTACATATATATTATTACTTACATAATGATTATCAGCATCACTCTTCCTGCCATATTCACCTGAACCTGAATTCATCAGCATATTATCTACATTTTCATCCATGTCCTGGAAAAATGAATACAAATCTGTCATTAATAAGATGCTGGCAAGCTTCTGGTAATTTGTATCAGAATACATACCCTCTGTTTTTCCATCAGCATTACTAATGATTCCGCCTTGAGATACCTGATAATCCACGATAACAGGCGTTAAATCATTAACCGCACGGTCGATGATATTGTATACAGCTGCCTCACTCATATCATTGCCGCCAGAGATATAACGAACTTTATCTCTGTCAGGTACGTCTTCAAGATATATCAAGTCCGCATTCTTAACGTCTTCTATAGTTACGTCAGCCGCCGATTTGACATTTACCTTGATATTAAGACCACTGTCATCGAATACATACTCTTTCAACAAATCTACATCAAAACAACGGAAGTAGGTGGGAGCGTTGTAAACAAGAAGTTCTTTTGCATCTTTGCCTCCCATTGTTATTGTATAATCACCATTTCCCTGACCTACATAAACCAGTATGCACTCATCTTCTGTTATCCGATCCTCTGCAGTTAGCAAATCAGCTTCATCCTCATCAACGACAAGCATCACAACTGCTTCTTCGTACAGAACTGTTTCATATTCATCCGGTATGTAAAGACCTTCTACCGGTTCTTCATCACTACTGACCCTTACATAATCAAACTCCACTGTAATATATTCACAGTCTTCTTCAACATCCTCTTCCGGTGGTTCCGGTTCTATTGGTTTTTCCACTTTTTCCGGTGCTTCCGGTTCATCCATCGGCGTATCTGCAACTGTATCAGAAGGTGTCGATGCCTCGTCACCTGTCTCGGAAGGTGTTGGTGCCTCATCATTTGTCTCTGACGGCGTCGTCTCTGAGATTACCGTCACAGAATCATCACCTACAAATTTAATCCATACTAATGATGCAGTAAGGTCTGACACAGCTTCATTTAGCTCTGCTTCCGGCATTGTTTCATTTGATTCGCCTTCGCCTTCATTATCAACACCGTCGCCGTCTTCGCTTTCATCGCCGTTGTCGCCTCCGCTTCCGTTGGCACCACCGTCGTTGTCGTTTCCGTCGTCCTTGTCATCTTCACCGTCGTTGTCGTTTCCGTCGTCCTTGTCATCTTCACCGTCGCTGTCGTCTCCGTCACCATTGGCATCTTCACCGTCGTTGTCGTCTCCGTCACCATCGGCATCTTCACCGTCGTTGTCGTCTCCGTCACCGTCGGCATCTTCACCATCGTTGTCTGTTCCTATATCTCCTTCTCCATTATCCTTCAACTGATTCTGCTGCTCTTCCCACTCTTTATGCTTTGCCTCGTATTCTGCAAAATCTTTCTCATATTGTTCGTATGCTAAACGATCTATTTCATATTGTTTATAGGCTTCCTCATAATCCTTCCACGCATTTCTTCTTGCAACAACATCACCTATTGTTCCACAATATATATACTTATTGTCCTCGAATCTATAAATAGGTGTATCATTTTCTTCATCATAATTGTCATCAATGATTACACTCTCCTCATCATAGGGCTTATAGCCTTCATATAGCGGTCCATCTGCTAAACTAAACGATGTAAATTCATCCGCTACCATCATTGTCGGCTGTACCTCTAAGCTTTCTTTCAGCTTATATGCTCCTTCTCCCATCTTCACAGGTTTTGCAGTTCCCCAAACAACGCTGCTATAGTATGCACCTGAATCATCATCGCTAAAATTTTTTCCGGTTTCAAACGGCTTTCCATCATAAATCTTAGCCCAACCGCTACCTCCTGCCAGACTTTCTTCGTATTTATATCCGTCACCACTTATACCTGCTAAATTCGCTAAGTTATTAGCTTTGATTTCCCTTTTATCAAAACTCTTAAGATCCGCATCAATGCCGCCAATAAACTCCTGTGCCAGATACTGCTCAAGCTGCGACTGTCCGCTCGTCAGATAGCCTATGGTGCCAAGAGGCAGATCATCATCTGTAGTTCCCGGTACAATATCCAGAATGATAAATGCTTCACCACTTCCGTGATCCTTCAAAGCCTCAGAGACCCCGCTCAGGGTATTCGCTTCTACCGGAACCGATACTTTCAGGGCATGCCATACCAATGGCAACGCTATTACAACTGCCATTACTGAGGCAACCGTTGATATTATGAGTTTCTTACTCACCTTCGGCTTTACTATGTAATTTCTTCTGTTACTTTTCGGTTTCTTCATCTTATCACCCTATTTCTTAATGCATATGCGTATTACCGCATGGTTTTATCAAACTACTATGCTACTGATATCGTACTACCTCGTCTACTTACGGATTTTCTGTCCAGGCTGAAGCTCCTTCTTTCCAATAAACTGTCTTAGTATATGTAGTTAAATTATTACCCCAGTCCCAGCCTTCACAATAAGTTATTTGTAGTGTATAAGTCTTCGTATCCTTATCATACGAGCAGATTGCTTTTTTAACCTGTGCATCAGCCGTACCGTCGCCATTTCTATATTTAATTGCTACTCCATTAAGATTAGCAACAGTTTGCGAACCTTTATTTCTTATTTCATCCAGATTAAAGCCATAGTTCCCATACCAAGTATTTGTAAATGTCTCATCTGTCGGCAGCGGAATATAAGCCTCATAATCTTTATTATTTATAGTTATTCTTGCATTACCATTACCTGCAACCGTCGTATTGCCTCTGTTCAGCTGCTCATCCAACGTACCTGCACTTACCCTGTTCCACTCGGTTCCGTTTGCAGGACATTTGAAGACGCCCGCCGACATTTCTACTTTCTGCCCCCAGAGTGAATCCGTACACTTATAGAACAACTCTATCTCATAAGCATCCTCTGTAGAAATATACCTACAGGTCATTCTGGAGAATTCAATTCCCTGGATATTACCGTCACTGTCTCTCAATCTGAAATAGTTATATGGACTGACAGACTGCACTGACGGGTTCCTTAATGTAAAGTAATCCCTGAATGTACCATCTGACGGAATCGGGAAGTAAATCTCGCCTTTGTAGAATCTGTCATATGCATTCACCCACAAATCTTTCAGGTTACCGCCTGATGTTATCGTAAAGTTAATCTTGCTTTCCGGTCTGCTATAATAGTGCTCTTCATAATCCGGTTCATAATTATAGTAATGAACAATATATCGTGCCGCGTCCATTGCATTACTGTATTTAAAAAACGGTAAATAATAATAACTTCCGACAGCATCCATTGCATTTCCGTTTCCGTCTAACTTCACTTTCAGCGTATCGGCTTTGTGCAGCGAAAGGTCACTGAACCTAAGCGCGCCTTTTCCTCCCGCATATGTCTTATCATTATATTGCCCCGTACTTACATCATAAACATAGAGGTCTTCACCGGAACCTTGATAAAGGCTTACTTTTACATCATTTATAACCCTTACACCATCATCTCTGGTGCTGCTGACCTTAGTCGCTCCACATGATATTTCAATACCACCCTGAAGAGCGGAAATCGGACTTATATTTATCTCTTCACCGGTATATTCCTTACCGTTATATACAAAGGTTATCTGGGGCTTCAACAATGGCACCGTCAATTTGGAAGATGATGATAATTCACCGATATATGTTCCCGTACTGTCCAGATGTCCTGTATACTCTGCAACCAGCTGATTCCGTTTAGCCTCATAATCCCATGAGTATTTATTCAGCTGATAGTCCAATACCTGCATGGAAATATAGTAATTATGGTTCAAATCCAGTCCGAACAAGTCGGCTCCGATACGAATAGCATAACCATCAGTATTAAAAATCATTACTCTGTCGTTAGCCATCGGCGCATTCGGGTCTTCCTCCTTAATGCGTACACATACAACAGCATATGCATGAGGATAATCCCAATTTAACGTAAGAGGTTCATCACCATATCTGAAGCTGCCATCCAGAGTCAGATCACCGCCGCGATCCGCTACTGTCAATGTAATACTGCCGGTAACTTTATCATAATTCCTGCCAAAACTGTTCCCCGTAGTAGACAGAAGCGACGTCGCCTCGATAGTAATCTGCATACCCGGCTGAGCGGCCGAACTGATAGTGAACTCTGCGCTGTCATGGCTGCTTGTTTCCATCGTGCAGATTCCGTTCGTATCTATAAGGTTCCACCTATATGGGTTTTCGTTTTCTACCACATATTTGTCTATGGCAATGTCATCGCCGCAATTACTACAGGTAACTCCGAGTTTGTTTCCTTCTGCATGAGCAGAGATTGTGATAGTCGAGTTTGCTGAAATTTCAAATGCGCCGTTCTCTGCATCAGAGTCTGCTGATTTATTTAAGCTGACGGACTTAACCCTTTTTACATATACGATTACTTCCGCCGAAGCATGGTTTCCTGCGGAATCCACTGCATTCGTCGTAACTGTTACAATGAAGCTGTTAGCCATCTCATCTTTCGAAATATGTATAATTCCGTTAGCAGCATCTGTAAATCCCGTATCTGCTCCCGTGAGTTTGCTTTGCTCTTCCGGTTCAATAGACCATGTTACGCTCTTGTCGATAACATTCCTTCCATCAATTACCGGAGTAGAGAATCTGTAGTAATTCTCACCGGGTTCCAGAACAACCATATTTTCCTTAGGTCTTATGTTCAGCTCAACCGACCTGTTAATCGCCAGATTGACACTGTTCACCAGTACCTTATTACGGATGGTAATGTTGTTGGATGTTTCATATAATCTATTATTATATTCATAGCCTATCGAAATCTTAACGACACGCTTCTCTTCCACCTGTGAAAGATCCACGCTGAAATCCTTGACATACTCTGCAAGTATGACTCTGTCACCCTCCGGGAAATCTGTTTCGGAAATATCTATTTCAGAATAATAGAGCTTCTCTTCGCTTTTATCCCAGTAAATCTGATAGTTCTTATTACCGTTGCCGCCGGTTATTAAGGGTTTTCCGTCTGCATCCTTGGCAATTTCGGGATTACCGTCTGCATCCAATACCGGATTACCGCTTGCATCTACTACCACTGTTCCTTCGCCATTGAAAAGAGTAAGGCTCTTATCTTCTACATCAATAGTAAAATCCGCGTCTTTTACCGCCTGCTCCGAAACGCTTCCATCCAGTGAATATCCTACGTAGTTCACGCTTCTGGTGGTATCAATGATGACGTCTGATATCTGATTCATGGCAAGCTGCGATTCCTGCTGCACTACGATTTCCGTATTTGACGCCGCATAGCTTTTGGAACTTGACACTATGAAACCCNTAAGCGCTGCTGCGACAATNGACAGTATGACCATGCCGATAAGCAGCTCTACTATCGTAAAGCCCTTCTGATTCTTCATGCAGTTTCCTCTTTCTCTCCAGTTTTTCATGATACACCATGCCTTTCCGTGACCTAATTATCTATCTACNCCTGCCTCNACACTGACTTTTCCGGTCAATTTCACCAATTCTATATCGTATTTGCGGCCGCCGCCTCCTACGAAAAANCCGGAATATATAGGATCTGTCATACCGCTATTGGGGTTAGTGCCTTCTCTAAAAGAACCTGANCTTCTGTCAAAACCTATAAAGATTGACTTTGNATCATCCAGTTCCTGAAAATTAGTTCCGTCGGTTGTATAGGTTACATATACTTTGGCGTTGCTGATCTTTTCAGGCTCTTTGGCCTGCCAGCCATAGCTCTCTTTAATCCACTGTTTTGCATAAATACACTGGTTAGAAGAATCCCTGTAAATTTCCAGAGCTGCATCGCTTTTTCCCATGGTATTAACCTTGCACTGTGAAATCGCATTTTTCAGGTCGTTGGCACAAGTTTTGGCATTGGCTCCGAATACCATGTTAATCGAGAAAAAGACTCCGCCTGTCAAAATCGCCATAATNGCAATAACAATTATTATTTCTACCAAAGAATAGCCATTGTTGTTCTGTTTCATGATCAACCTCTTCTATTTCTTAATCCAGTTCGAGTAACGTACAATCTGCGACAGGTTAATATCAAGCGTACCCGACGCNTCAACTTTGGANNTATCNGTAACCTCGTTAGTAAGCATTCCGCTGCCGTTTTGGAAGAAATCCATCGCTATCTGAGGATCGCTTTCCGAAAGCGGAACGTTAAGCACCCTGTAAACATTTGTCTTATCNCTGCTAATCGAAACATTGTTTCCGATTGTAACTTTNCCCTGNGCTATGACAAGTCCGGTAAAGTTACTGTTTATNGTCACGTTTCCGCCNTCTACTACGCTATCTGCGTCAGCNGGATTATAATTTCCGTCTATAGCCACAATGAGCCTGATATTATTATCGGTNGGCGTATAGTTATCTTTATTAGTCAAAACCGCCTTATATCCGTCGTCCGTCGTAAATACAAGGACGCCGCCAAGCTCCGGATGGTCTATGAAATATTGACGCAGCATATTNTGCCTTATTATGCTGTTAAATACATTCTCATTGCTNCCTNCAGAAGCATCTTCCGTCAGGTCAGTGCAGAGNGATTTATATTTNCTGCTGATTTCCGCTGACAGATTCAGTGCATCCGTCTCTGACCACATATTATTAACCTCTTGCGCATTCTCGGAAATNTCCTGATACCCNTCNGTCTCTGNAAGNGACTGGGTTACNCCNGTATATAAAGTNGGGNTNCCNGAAACTGCACCNGACACTATACTGTTACCAAGTATCGTNTACTGTGTATTTTCTGCGTCNTAATCTCCCAGAATGATACCGCCTGAGGCATATTTATTGAAGTANTTATCAAGCGATTCTTTATTCGCATTAAAATCATAATACTGTACAAANTATCTGGCAGCCTCATCTTTATCCATAACCAGATAATAATANAGTAATGTCTTATTATCGGGGTCTGCNCTGTTATACTGTGCGAACACCTTACGGATATGTGACATATCCGACACGCCAAAATCACTCAGAGTCTTGCCGCCCAGCTTATAAACAGGCTTATTAAAATCAANTTCCACAAAATTTCCACCGTATGTAGCGGAATATGTACTCATCTCAGTTACAAGTTTGGCNTTCATAGGATTCTGNCCGATTACNGTCCTGCCTTCAAGAATACCTATACATTCCGCCGGAACCAGATATGCAATCTGNTCTCCCTTTACGGCGATAGACTCACCCATAAGTACAGGCTGTGACCTGTAGGCTTCATCTACCGCAGCTCCCGGAGTCCNCTCCTGTCCTATNTATGCACGNCCNGCAAGCATCAGCTTCGTAATGCCGCTCATATCTATAGTAGCGTTCCTTCCGTTTATCANAATAGCGCTGCTCTCGTTCGCNGCAACCTTAGTAGAATCATCTGCNGGNTTGTAATCNATTCCGGTATTGACTGAACTGCCGAAACCATAGTATTCCTTGGTCAGAGTAGCCGTACTTCCTGTTCCCGAAAGAATCAAATCGTTAGCTACATAAGTCTTGCTGTCCAGACTGAGTGTTGCGCTGTTGACGTTAAGCCCTGCGGCATATACCTTNTTATCAGAACCTGACATACTCCTGACTAAGAAGCCTGCNGTCGGTCCGTTCACGGTAATATCTCCTTTGGAAATGACAAGCTTTCCGCTTTGGACAGTCAANGAACTTGCCATATTCACGGCNATACCGCCGTCATCTACACCGCCGTTTCCGGCGTATATGCTGCCGTCTATGATAGAAGANCCGCTTCCTGCTTTAGTTTCTATTCCGGTATTGCCAATCAGTGCATACTCATATAAGTTATCNATNCTNCGTGACTGATAGAACACAAGCTTGGGTACATCTATACAAATNTCNGTATTNACAACCGACACATAGCCGTTTTCATCNGTATAAGACACTCTGATATTATGCAAAACAAGAGTGGAATTATTGATAAGCTCCATTTTAGGNAAATATGTAGGATTATCCCACTCAGACAANTCTACACGCGCGAATAANTCTGCATCAATATATGACTCAAGCACATCCCTGTCATAATATCCGCTTCCTTTAGCAGTATCTGTNAGGCTGGCAACCAATGATTCCAAATATTTATCGGTGAATCTGCTGAAACGGCTGCTCTCATCCTCGTCATTATTCCAGTTCTGCATTACTTCCTGATAGCTCAGGCTGACAGCGGCNGACGCCTCATGCTGCATACCCGCCATAATCTGCTCCACAACCGTCTCGGAGGAATAGAANCTGTTCTTGTTCCTGATATCGGATAATTTAATCATATAGTTAACGTATGCCGCCCACATGATCGTGCTTGCCAGAATTCCTATCATGGCAATCGCAATGATTACAAGAACAATNGCCGAACCACGGTTATCCTTCCTGAATGACTTATTCATTTTTTTACACTTCCCAAAATTTTTTCTGTTTTTCATCAGTTATTCTTACTTCCTTCTATCCTGACCATACGCTGTGNTTCNGGGAATCCTTCGGCATATGCGCCATGTTTATAGATGCTGACTTCTATATCAAAAATCACTTCGGTTATTTTATCATTTACTATATCATTTCCGCCTGTTCCATGAAATCTGGTGCCCGCAAGTCCGAAGACATTAACGTCCGAAACCGCTCCATTGAACTTATATGTNACCTGCGNGGGCGTATCCTCTTTTTCCACCTCATATGTAGGCATCTGNCCGCCTGCCGGTCTTCCTCCGCTTCCGGTAAATGCGGAATTGACCAGATTTATACCCAAATTAGTTCTGATTACAGTATTATCTATATCATTCGTCTGCGTATCTTTAACATCCAGTACCGCTTTATAACCGGTTTCTGCAATATTAAGCTGGGAGTCTGACAACTTATAGTCTCCTGCACTGTCAATCTCGCGCTGCTTTACAACAAATACCTGAAACGGCTCTTTTGAATCATTGTTAATGATTATATTATCAGTCTGTGCCTCATAACACGGATAATAGAAAAGATAGAAATTACCGCTGGTTATATCGGCAGCACACAGTACATGATCAAGCTCACCTACCGAACTTGCCGTTCTTCCGAAGATGTGCTCGGTAGTTCCGTTATATGTACATTCGTAGTCAAATGTGATTTCCGCATTGCAGTACACAATCGTATTTCCGTCTTCATCTGTTCCGGTATGGTCTTTACTGATATCGACCTCAATAGTACGGTTAATCCTTCCTCCCATATTGGTAAATGTCTTAAATGAGAATTCTTCACCTTCCGGTAATACCAGCGCTCCGGGGTCCGTAAGTCCGAAACGTTCCTGAAGCTCATCCAGTACCGCCCTAGTGTAATCCATAGGCTGTGCAAAGCTTCCGTCCCTGTTTTTGATTACACTGTTCGGCTTCGCCATATCGGATACATTAAATGCATTATCATGCACCGTAGTTCCTTCCCCATAGACCGATGCATCTATTCTGATCAAAGCGTCATATTCCACATTCTGAATCGTAAAGTCTTCCATAGTAAAATAATATACGCCCGGCGTGTCGGGATCACCGCTGTAATTCACATCATTCTGCTCTCTCGTAATGTCTTCTTCAATCTTTCCGTGAACAAGCCTGCTGTCTACAATATAGAACCCTTCCAGAGGATTGTTGAACTGCTCTTTCAATTCATCAATATTGTATGCTTTCAGACCCTCCACAATATCCTGTGCAACAGTCGTCGCACGCTGAAGACGTCTCGCATTGCCGTTCATACGTGAAGATGATATGAACGAACGGGCAAAAGGAACGATGATAATAGCAAGGACGATTACCGCTATAAGCAGTTCTATCAACGAAAAACCCGCATTCTTATTCAGTTGTGTCTCACACGGCTCACGCCTCAAATCACTCTTACGCATACACTCTTCCATCCTGCTTTATCTCTGTTTTGCTTCCGCCTTATTTTATCACTATTATGATGCAGTATTTTCTGTACCTTCTTCACCCTCTGCGCCTTCTTCGCTCATATCCTCAACATCAGGCAAACTTGACTCGCTGTTTATTACAATCGTACCGAAGATATTGTCAGTTCCTAAAAGAACCGCCGAGAAGTTAGGCTGTACATATGGTTTATCCTGACCGGGAACAAGATACATATCCAACGTAGTCGAACCTACGAGCAGTCCTGTCGAAGTATCAAATGTCGCCGTCAGGGAATCGATAGCTACACGGTTCGTCTGGTTGCAGATATGCTGTATGCTTCTTTTAAGACCTTCATATGAAACCGTATAGTTAAATGTAGTCTGTCTGGTACGCAGCATTCCGGTAGTGTTGGTGGGGTCGTTGGTCGCCGCAGCCGCAGATGCATCCGCCGTTGTGGTATCGCCGCCACCGTCGCCTAAGATATCTCCTTCGCCCAGTTCATAGGTGTATTCACGTTCTGACTGCGCCGTATCTACCGTAAACTCAACATCGCTCACGAGGTTGATGTTGATGCTGTTAAGCTCCATGGGGGAGATAATCTCCTGATTGATTGCCATCAAAAGACAATCTTCTTCTCTGACATCTACCGGGAATACCTGATAGATATCGTCTATAGCCTTTAACATTCTTTCTATTTCAGTCTCATAAAAATCCTGATTCTGCTGTTTCGCCTGTAAATCATTTATTTGCTGCTGTAATTTATTGTTCTGCGCTACCAGCGCCTCTGTTTTCTCCTGATATTTGGTATAAACTAAGACATAGGCGAGCGCTATCGATATAGCTCCTATAGCTATCATTATAATCATGGTATCTCTTTTTGATAATTTCATATGCGTCCCTCCTATTCCGTCACAGTCTCTTCCGCATCCATGTCACCCTTGATAAGAGGTGCATACAATGCTGCAACCGAAAATTCCACTACTGTAGTGCCGCTTTCATCATCACTTTCCATTTCCGTTACAGAAGCTACCGTAACGCTTTCCGGAATCAGACTGTTAAATGTTCTCATCTGCTCTACGGCCGCCGCCGCTTCGCTCTTGGTGCTGACCTGCATTGAAATAGTAACCTGAGTTCTGTTAGAGCTGAATGATACCACGCTTACATCAGCAGGAAGCTTCTGCTCNAGCTCTACGAAAAATTCATAAAGCGAGTCATTCTGGCTCTCCGTTACACTGTACATTGCTTCAGCTATATCGTACTGTGTCAGGACATCNAGATAATCATTATANACCTCCATAACCGGCATAAGTTCCGTAACCGTNTGGTTCAGCTCTATATTCTTAGTATTAGCCTCCATATATGTAAGAAGTGAATACCCAACNATTCCGCCGGTTATAATAAGGCACACTGTCAGTCCAAGAGCCCCGATAACGATATATTTTTTATCGCNGCCTTCCGCAGCACCGGCTTTTTTATCCTTCTTTCCTTTNCCGCNGGTCTTNGCTTCTGCGCTTTTCTTAAAGTCTACAGAATTCATCGTNGCTCCGATACAAGCCAGATACTCTCCGAAGAATCCATCCTTGAAGAATTTTTCAAGGTTAAGTCCGCTCACCTTCTTAATGAATTTTACAGGGTAATTGATTTCCCTTTGAAGGAGTTCATCGATTCCTAAGAAGTTCGCGCCCATACCTGTCAGCAGGACGTCGTCTATCGTCTCGCCGCTGTTTCTTGACGCATAATAATCAATAACCCTTCCTATACCATTGATTAACGGAACCAGCGCATCNGTAACATTGCTCTGCGCCANTTCCTCNACNGAACGCGGCGATGTCGAATCCTCTTCATCACCGTCACTCAAATCAATACACTGAAACTTCTCAACAATTCCGACCGCCTGACGAAGGCTTCGGATATTACCCCACGCCACACTTTCCATAACNGCCTGCAGCGCTTCCTCAACGCCATAGGATACGTTTCTGGTAAATGTAATCGCCTGATCCTTTACAACCATTATCATCGTAGAACGTTCATCTACNTTAGCTATAAGATGCGTTCCTGTCTTACATTCACTTTTTACTACCTGATATAAGCTGTTGCCGGCATAGTCAATGGAAGCAACTTCTTTCCTGATTGCCGNCGCCAANTCATAATAACCGTTCAATATGTTCGCCGGTACTGCCAGTACGAGAAGCTTATACTGCTGTCCGCTCTTTTTGTCACCGACTGTCTCCAGAATGCTGTACGCCAGTTCATACTGAGATAAATCTACGGGGAAATACTCTGACGCATTCGCCCTTACCACNTCCTTGATACGATTTTCTTTTACATATGGAATCATGACCTCACGAGTAGCGATTTTCGTCGAATTCATCGAAAAGATAACTTTCTTCGCCTTAATCTTGTGNTCACGTATAGCNATCNTTTAACGCCTGNACATAATGCGAATCAACCTGAATTGCCCCATCATTCATAACGCCTTCTACCGTCTGCACGGTAAAACTTTTAAATACCTTAGGGGTTTTGGTGCCATAGGATACTTCACAGACTCTTGTCAGTGAATAACCTATTTCAATACTGAGAACTCTGCCAGCCATGAGTTGTCTCCTCCTTAATTACGGACTTTTCATTTGTCCAGTCTATTACTATCTATATATGTGCCGTAATGCCCTCTTACTTACTGCTGCATTTGCACAATAAACCTGCCGGATTATGCCAAGCAGGTGTCTAGTCGTCTTCAAGTCAATTATTATAAGAAGCTGAAATACCACTCTATCATCCGGTTCCCCCACAACATCGCTATAAATACACCCGCCGACAAGTAGGGACCCATAGCAAGAACATGGCTTTCACCGCTTATCTTCATTCTCGCCACATGTATGACTGCACCTAAGATGCAGCCTATTAAAAATGCCAGAATAATCAATTTCCAGCCTAATACAAGACCACACACCGCCATAAGTTTGACGTCGCCGCCTCCGATTCCGCGGCCTTTGCTTGCATAATAAATCACTGCCAAAAATGTACTGACACACAAGAGGCCTATCAGATAATTAAGCCAATCAGAATAATGTGTGGCAACTCTGACCAGCCCCAGTGCCAGTATAAAAATGTTGATCCCGATCGGAATCTCATAAGTTCTGAAATCAATCACGCTCAACGTAAGAAGAGCGGATGCCAGCAAACAGTAGAGTAGGGATTCCACGTTTGCCCCATTAACTAATATAATTACCACGTACAGAATGCCGTTTGACGCCTCAACAAGAGGATACTGCGCGGACAATTTAGTCTTGCACTTGCGGCATCTGCCTTTAAGGAAAAGGTAGCTGAAGAGTGGTACTAAATCGTACCACTCCAGCTTGTACCCACAATTCATGCAGTGAGACCTCACCTTGACAATATCTTCTTTCTTCGGAATCCTGTATATACATACATTCAGAAAACTTCCGATTACAATACCATATAGAAATATGATTATGTAGAAAACTATTGTCATCAGCATGATGTTAAATCCTTTGGTTTAATAATTGTGTCGTTCAGTTTAGTTGAACTACTTCTGCTTACTTAAGCTTACTTTAATCAAGCGTTAGGGCTGTGATTAGGGAGTAGTAGGTTTAAGAGCGCCTGAAAGGTCAAAAACACCTGCATCATTAACTGTTACATGCCAAAGTTCAGCAGTTCCGCCTGCAGTGCCATAACTCAATGTAATTACGCTCTGTGCTGCTCTATATGCAGTAGACTGAACTTTAGAACTAGATAAGGTAGTTGAATCTAAAATAGCATAATTTGTAAGTATTGTTGTCAATGGACCACTAACAACAATTGTACCATCAGTGTTAACTGTTACAGTATAGGTATCACCCGTGCTTAACTGAATTTCAGGGTCAGCTGCTACAGTCTGCATAGCATTGATGTACTCAACGATTGTGTTCTGGTCAGATGATACTCTTGCCTTCTCAACATAACGCAGATACTGAGGTGCCAGAACTGCAATGAGGATTACCATGATCGCGATAACGATAATCAACTCAACCAATGAAAAACCTTTGTTATTCATTTCCTTTTTCATATTTTCTCTCCTTTTCTTATAAGAAATTTTTATCTTAATCACAACTGCTCCCTACTACTACAGTCGTGGTTAATTCGAGGGTTATACAAGGAACGCATCATAATATTTCATCAATGCTTCATCT
>JAAUZS010000088.1 GCA_014804495.1 Lachnospiraceae bacterium | reverse complement strand
CACATGGTCCATAGATGGAAGCAGTGTCACACAATGTCGTAAGTAAAAAGGTCATATTCGTATTATCAGAATATCCCATATACCACTTGGGAGCCGCCTGCCTGACTTTATCAAAATCAACGTAATCCAGAATTTCACACATCAATTCTCCGCCGCCGCATGAAATAATACAGTCATTCTCCTGCCCACAATATGATTCCTGCAATTCCTTCCCACACTCAGGCGGCGTATTGCTTATACCAATCCCTTTTTCCACATAGCAGTTCGGTCCAAATTGCAGCTTGTATCCGGCATCCTTCCACTTCTTCTGCGCATTCATAAATGCACTTTTATACGGTTCTGTCGCACATCCGAAAGAGGGTGCAGCGAAACCGATTGTTCCGTTATCTTGTAAAAAATCAGGGTATCTCATACTAATATATTATTCTCCTTTCAATTTTCTTATATTTAAGGTAATTACCCAACTCACTTTTTCAAACAGTCCGTTGTACAATATATACAAATCAACGCAGGCACGCTTGCGCTGCATTGCCGCCAGTAGCGGTACTAAGCTCGAAAGAACCTCGCTAAGTACCGACGGCGGCAGAGCACCTGCTTTTGTTTTGTATATATTGTACAACTACGTTTTGGAAATATATAGTTTCGAAATTGACTATTCTAATATTTTTTAGATGTTTACGAAACTCAATTTCAATAACCAGAACTTAGACAAAATAAACAAAAATGTGGCGTCTCTGCTCCGCAATGAGCCGCGTTTTTGTTTATTTTGTCTAAGTTCGTGACTTACAGCTCGTGACTTAAAGCTCATGACCTATAGCCCGTAACTTATAGTACCAAAAAGGCGTCCTTAGGCGCCCTTTTGTATATTATGTCAAAAGCGTATTCATTTAATCCAGTTTAAATGCCGAAACCTCTGCCCTTAATCCTGTCATGTTATCATCAAGTGTCTGGGCGGTCTGGTCGAGCTTCTGTACTCTGCTTTGCAGCTGAATAACCATATTATGCACTTGCTCAGAGTTTCCTGACGCCTGATCAATAATGGCTGAAATATTTTCAACCGCATCCATTGTATCATTTCTTTCTTTATCCGCTATCTCTGTACTCTCTGCGATTTCTTTCATATTTGTAAAGAGATGCGCTATCTGATTATCCATATTTCTGAACACGTTTATCACTTCTTCAACTGTCTGCGCCTGTAAAGCAACCATTGATTCCGCTTCTTTAGCGCTGTTGACGCTCGCCATTGTCTGATCGCTGATTTTATTGACATTATTGCGTATTTCCTCCGCCGCCCTGCCGGATTCATCCGCAAGCTTACGAATTTCTTCAGCGACTATGGCAAAACCTCTTCCTGCCTCGCCTGCCCTTGCAGCTTCTATAGATGCATTCAGAGAAAGCAGGTTTGTCTGATCCGAAATTTCGCTTATAGTCTCGACGAAACTGTTAATCATCTCCGACTCTGACTTAAGCATTTCGATGCTGCTTCCGACTTTCGCCGTAATATCTGTGGTCTCTTTAGCACGCTCTCCCAGAGTTCCTACAATTTCCATACCTTGCTTAATCATCTGCCCCGTTTCATCAGCCAGCATTTCTGTTTTCTCTACCATAGAACTGATATTTTCCATTCTTTCAGACAGACTGCCAGTCTTTATGACACATTCCTGAGCATGTTCCGCCTGCTTCGACATCCCTTCGCTGATTTCATCAATGGCTCTGGCAATGTCTGTAGAATAACCGGTAATATCGCCTGATGCCTCGTTTACATCAACCGAAGATTTTTCAAGCTGACTCACCGTATCTGACAGCTTTAATACCAGCTTCTTATTATTCTTTATCATGTTGGTGGCAGTTTGTGCCAGAGACTGAAACTCATCTCTTCCCTGCGCTTTTACGCTGACTGTCAAATCTCCTCTTGCAACTTCATTCAGATTACGTGAGATACTCTTCATATTCTTCTGAATTCCCATAGTAATGACAGTTCCAATGAAAAGCGCGATAATTGCAGCTAATATTACGAGCGTTATAGTAATAGTTTTTATCCTTTCCGCCTGACCGGTGACTATACTAAGAGGTATCAGTGAACACAATGTTACGTCACATACTTCGCTTTTCGAATAAACATATAAATAGCTCTTTCCCTGATATTTCACATCCATAACTCCGCTCATATCATCTGATGCAATACTCTGAGCATAGAAATCCTGCTGTGAAAATATACTCTCTCCGTTTGTCAAAAGACCACTCTGAGCATCCGAAGAGCTTTCAATAATAACTTCTTTTCCATTGTCAGTTACAAAACCTGCGATGCTGCCTGCACCAAAATCCATATTCTCCAGAATGTCAACCAGTGCATCTGTCTTCACATCCACTACTACATATGCAAATTTCTTATTTGTCTGTATCTGATAGGCAATAAAATAATCGTTGTCCGAAAGCCCCATATGTTCGCTTAAAAGAGGATGTGAATCCACCCATCTGGGAATATTCCGTCCGTCTGCTGACAAGGCAAGCATTTCATTATAATAATCATCATATATGCCGTCATAATACTCGGCATTCACAGATGAAATAATCCAGTTTCCTGCTTTGGGAATAATATGTACATTGCTGATAAATGGGTTGGCAGTCTGGGAAGCCAGTAACAGACGTCTTGTATCACTTATATATGTCGTCTTCTCAGCCTTGCTCTTTCCCGGCATTCCCAAGGTGTAGTCCTCAATGCCGCTGTCAAAAGCATATCTCATGCCTTCCGACTGAATATATGTACAACTCGTATCCAGATACTGTATCGCCATATTGGAAGTCTGCACGGAGGATTCCTTGAACTTCTCACTCAAGCCTTCCTGTGCGCTATAATATGAAATAAGCCCGACTGCTATCATAAAAACAATCGGTATCAGGAAGCATATATATATCTTATTTCTAAGACTGAATAATGCGCTTTCACCGTTTGCCTTAGATGCCTCAGGCTGTTTTTTTTCAGATGTTTTTGATTTATTTTTTCCCATTGATTCCATAGCGTCCCCTCCGAAAATACCGTCTCTTGTATCTATAGTAAATGACATTTGTTATGTCGTTTACTATTATTTAAGTATATACCATTTCCGGTAAAATTGATAGTGAAACCAATGGGAAATTTATATTTACAATCTTATTTTTTTCGGGCGGTAAGCTTGCCGTCTTCTACTGTGATCATAATCGTGTCCTTAGCCGATACACTGTCAGACAAGATAAGTTTCGCAGACAGGGTTTCCACATATTTCTGGATATAACGCTTTAGCGGTCTGGCGCCGTATACAGGGTCGTATGCATTTTCCACTATAAACTGCTCCGCTTCATCTGTCAGTTCAATGCGAAGCTCCCTGTCAGACAGACGCCTGTTCAAATCCCCGACGATGAGTTTAATAATACCCCCGATCACTTCCTTGGTCAAAGGCTTGAACATAATCGTTTCGTCCAATCGNTTCAGAAATTCCGGTCGGAAATGGTTCCTCAAATCACCCATTACCANNTCCTCNGCNTCNGCTTTNATATTACCGTTTTCATCAATTCCGTTAAGCAGGTAATCCGAACCGATATTGGAAGTCATGATCAGTATCGTATTNTTGAAATCNACCGTTCTTCCCTGAGAATCCGTAATGCGTCCGTCGTCCAATACCTGTAAGAGCACGTTGAATACGTCCGGATGGGCTTTTTCAATCTCATCAAACAAAACGACCGAATACGGTTTNCTTCTGACTGCTTCCGTNAGNTGNCCNCCCTCCTCATATCCTACATATCCNGGAGGCGCTCCAATCAGTCTGGATACGGAATACTTCTCCATATACTCACTCATATCGATTCGTACCATATTGTTCTCATCATCAAACAATGATGCCGCCAACGCCTTGGCAAGCTCCGTTTTACCCACGCCGGTGGGACCTAAGAACAGGAATGAGCCGATGGGCTTCGACGGGTCTTTGATACCCGCTTTAGAACGGATAATCGCATCCGTAACCTTCGTCACGCCTTCCTCCTGTCCAATCACNCGCTTATGCAGCTCATCATCCAGATGCAGAGTCTTGTTGCGCTCNCTCTCCGTCAGCTTGGCTACCGGAATACCCGTCCATCTGGAAATGATTTTAGTAATCTCATCTTCCGATACACTCTCATGAACAAGAGAGAGTTCCTGATGGTTTACTTTTTCCTCTTCGATTTCAAGCTGCTGCTTTAACGCCGGAAGTTTACCGTAGCTTAACTCCGCCGCCTTCTCATAATCGCTCTCGCGCTGCGCGATTTGAATCTGGTTATTGATATCGTCAATCTCTTCACGGATTTTCGACAGTCTTTCGACTGATGTTTTTTCGTTTTCCCACTGGGCCATTCTGTTATCCAGTTCTGCCTTTAACTCCGCAAGCTCCCTCTGAAGGTCTTCCAGACGCTCTTTGCTCAGNCGGTCATCTTCTTTCTTCAATGCCGTCTCTTCGATTTCAAACTGCATAACTTTACGCCGCAGCTCATCCAGTTCCGCAGGCATGGAATCNAGCTCAGTCTTNATNAANGCGCACGCCTCATCGACTAAGTCAATCGCCTTATCNGGCAAAAACCTGTCGGATATATAACGGTGTGAAAGCACNGCTGCACTGACCAGTGCNTTGTCCATTATTTTCACGCCGTGATAAACCTCNTAGCGTTCTTTCAGTCCNCGAAGAATGGAAATCGTATCCTCTACCGTAGGNTCTTCCACCATTACAGGTTGGAAACGGCGTTCCAGCGCNGCGTCTTTCTCAATATACTGGCGATACTCATCCAGAGTGGTCGCTCCGATACAATGCAGTTCTCCTCTTGCAAGCATTGGCTTAAGCATATTTCCGGCGTCCAGCGCGCCGTCGGTCTTACCTGCGCCCACAATCGTATGCAGCTCGTCTATGAACAGAATAATCTGTCCGTCNCTGTTTTTTACTTCATCCAATACCGCTTTCAAACGCTCCTCAAATTCACCACGGTATTTTGCGCCAGCAACCAGCGCNCCCATATCCAGTGCGAANATNTTNTTATCCTTNANNCCNTCCGGCACATCACCGCGTACTATACGCTGTGCCAGTCCTTCCGCCACCGCNGTNTTACCGACGCCCGGCTCGCCTATCAGCACGGGATTGTTTTTCGTCTTNCGGGAAAGGATACGGATGACATTACGGATTTCNTTATCCCTGCCAATGACCGGGTCNAGTTTCTGCTTTCCTGCTTTTTCCACCAAATCCTGTCCGTATTTTTCCAGAGTATCATAAGTGGCTTCNGGATTGTCGGAAGTGACNCGCTGACTTCCTCGCACGATTGAAAGNACCTGCAGAAAACGCTCTCTGCTGATTCCGTATTCCCTGAAAATTTCTTTAACTTCTTTGTTCGGATNTTTAATCATTGCNAGNAANAGNTGTTCNACCGAAACATACTCNTCACCTAACTGTTTCGCTTCATCTTCCGCCGTCACCAGCACCTTNTTCAAATCCTGTCCGACATAAATCTGTCCGCCCTGAACCTTCACGCGTTTCTTAAGTCCCTGCTCTACACGGTTAAGAAAATATTCCTTATTGATTTCCATCTTCTCAATCAGTTTCAGAATCAGNCTGTCATCTATGGTAAGAAGCGCATAAAGAAGATGTTCCTGCTCAATTTCCTGATTTCCGTATTCATATGCCAGTTTCTCGCACTGCTCCACTGCCTGCATGGACTTCTGGGTAAATTTCGTCATATTCATAATCTCTGCCTCCTCGTCAGCACTTTCTTATGCATGATTTGCGTCTGTTTGTTCTATTGACAATATAACAATAGTACTTTTTGTTAGCACTGTCAAGGGGTGAGTGCTAAAATTTTCAGAAAAATTCTTTTTTCAGCCTACTATATTATTTTCCTTCTATCTATAAATAAACTATTACTTACTTGATTTTTCCCCAAAATCCATATAAAGTAAAAACAAAGATAAAATACGGAGGATTTAAATATGGAACTGAAACTACGCAAGGATGTCCCCACAGAATTAACATGGGATTTATCATCTATTTATACAAATGAAGAAGAACTTCAAAAGGACATAGAAACCCTGAAGGTTCTCAGCAGCCGCATGGTACAGGATTATAAAGGAAAACTGGATTCGCCACGGATTATTAATGACTGTCTTGATGATCTTAGGGAAGTAACCCGGCTGCTCACATTGGCTGGAAATTACTGTAATCTGGCTGTTTCCGTTGACTATTATGATACGCACAACCAGGAACGGGATGAAGCCTTTTCCCGTCTGGCTTCGGAAATTTCCAGTAAACTTAGCTTTATTGATACCGAGATTGCTTCCCGTGAAGAATCTGTCCTTAAAGAAGCCATTGCTATTGCCACCGACAACAAATGCTATTTACAGGATATTCTGCGCCGGAAACCGCACCAGCTCCATCCGGAGGCGGAGCGGGCTGTAGCTGCGCTTTCCCAGACCATTCAGACTCCTTACCAGATTTATAATATGGCAAAATTGGCGGATATGAAATTTGATTCCTTTGTGGTTGACGGAACAGAATATCCTCTTGGTTATTCACTGTTTGAGGACAATTACGAATATGAAGAAAATACTTCCATACGCCGGAAGGCATTTGCTGCATTTTCCGCTAAAATCCGTGAATACGAGAATGTAACTGCGGCTGCCTACAACGCACAGGTACAGACTGAAAAAACAATCGCCAATATGCGAGGTTTTGATTCTGTCATCGACAGTCTGCTTTTCCCCCAAAAAGTGACACAGGAAATGTATCACCGCCAGATTGATCTTATCATGGAAAAGCTCTCCTGCCACATGCGCCGGTTTGCCCGTCTTCTGAAGAAGATTCATAATCTGGACCGTATGACCTTTGCGGATTTGAAAATTGCCGTTGACCCTGAATATGACCCGAAGGTTACCATTGAAGAATCAAAAGGCTATATTGAGAAAGGGCTTTCCATTCTGGGAGACGATTACGTGGAAATGATACGTGAAGCCTATCGTGACAGATGGGTCGATTTTGCTAAAAATCAGGGGAAATCAACCGGAGGTTTCTGTGCCAGCCCTTACGGAGTCAATTCCTTTATTCTACTGTCATGGAATGACCGTATGTCCGATGTTTTTACACTAGCTCACGAGCTGGGACATGCCGGCCACTTCAAAGCCTGCAACAAAAAACAGTCCATTTTTGATACGGATGTTTCCACCTACTTCGTGGAAGCACCCTCAACCATGAATGAACTGCTGATGGCACACTACTTATTAAAAAACAATCCGGAGCCCCGGTTCCGCCGCTGGGTACTGTCCTGCATGATCAGCAATACTTATTATCATAACTTTGTCACGCACCTTTTAGAAGCCGATTATCAGCGAAAAGTCTACCAGATTGTTGACAACGGCGGAAGCGTCAATGCACAGGTTCTATCCCGGCTT
>JAAUZS010000087.1 GCA_014804495.1 Lachnospiraceae bacterium | reverse complement strand
TTTCAAGCTATAAAGCTTGAATTTTCTTATAAAAAAATGCAGCCATGGCAGGCACCACCTGCACATTTTTGATTTTTGTTTCAGCTGCATTTCTTTATAAATTAAATATAAACTTTTCATAATGCTATAATCATGGCAAAAAATGTTGCAACGTCTGCATATTTGTAGTAGACTATAAAGCGAATTTAGTGTTGTTTTTTTGTTAAGGAGTGGATATGTTGCAGTATAAGGATTGTGTGGGACAGAATATTTATGAACTTGCCGGAAAATTATTTCCGATATACAGAAGCCTTACCGGAGAAGGTGTAAGGCAGACTCTTGAAGAAATAAACTGTTATCTTGGCAAGGACATGAAGTTAGATATTCATGAAGTACCGTCAGGCGCACAAGCCTTCGACTGGACGGTTCCAAAAGAGTGGAAAATAAGAGAAGCATACATTGAAGATGAGGCGGGAAATCACATCATTGACATAAAAGAGAATAATCTGTATGTTATGGGGTATTCTACAGCGGTTGATAGGTGGGTATCGCTGGATGAATTAAAAGAGCATATATTTGTACAGGATGACCAGCCNGATGCGGTTCCTTATGTAACGTCATATTATAAAGAACGTTACGGTTTTTGCATGAGTAAGAATCAGTTGGACTCTCTTCCTNATGGAAAGTANCATATGTATATAGACAGTGAGCTGTTTGACGGCAGTCTCACATATGCGGANGCAATTTTTAAGGGTGAAACTGANGAGGAGATTTTACTGACNAGTTATATCTGTCACCCTTCGATGGCTAATAATGAGTGTTCAGGACCGGCGCTTCTGNCAGCGCTTATGCAGTATGTGGNCTCATTGGAGCACAGGCGGTATACATANCGNTTNCTNNTNAATCCGGAAACGATAGGTTCCCTCGTCTATTTGAGTAAAAATTATAAGCATTTACAGGANAAACTTGTTGCNGGAATAGTNCTTTCGTGCGTTGGAGATGACAGGGATTATTCTATTATAGAGTCAAAATATGCAGATACGNTTGCNGANAAGACTTTGAAAAATATTTTGGANTCNCGNGGAAAACANTCCGTATATTCNTTTTTGAAAAGAGGTTCGGATGAACGTCAATATAATGCTCCGGGAATAGACCTTCCGGTCNTAGGTTTNTGCAGGTCNAAATATGGGGAATATCCNGANTACCATACGTCGTTAGANAATATGGGACTGGTATCTCCGTCGGGATTCCAGGGTGCATATGAAGTNATGACTCAGTGGATACAGGCGATGGANTACAATAAAAAATANAAGGTTACCGTGTTAGGAGAGCCNCAGCTCGGCAAGAGAGGATTNTATCCTACTATCAGCAGGAAAGATATGTATGGTAATNTTTTNGCTATGCGTGACCTGATNGCATATGCGGATGGAAAAAATGATTTGNTAGATATAAGCAATATTATTCATGTTCCGGTTACAGAACTGATTCCGATTGTTGATAAACTTAAGAATGGTGGATTGTTAGAGGGCTGTTAAATGGATGAGATATGTTATAAAAAGCTGATAGAAGAAATAGGGATAGAAAAAGGCGATATCATTGATATTGCTTCGGATATGATGACTTTATTGACAAAGTGCCGCAAGGGCGGCAAAAANTTNGANGCCGATAGATTTCTTGATGAGCTNAAAATAGCGGTNGGTGAAGAGGGAACCGTGATGGTTAGGACATTTACNTGGGATTTTTGCCACGGNGNGCCTTTTGATATCAGAANAAGTCCAAGCAGAGTAGGCGCTTTTGGNAATNTGGCAATGAAAAGGGAAGATTTTCGNAGAACNAAGCATCCAATATANTCATGGATGGTNTNCGGAAANTANGCAGATGNNTTATGCAATATAGATTGNAAGTCTTCGTTTGGNGAAGGAACAATTTTTGACTTTTTATATAAAAATGATGCAAAGCAGATAACACTGGGNGATGCAATGAGTACTGCATGNACACANGTGCATCATGCTGAGGNTGTTGCAAATGTTNTNTANCGAAAGGAAAAAACATTTAGNGGNCAGTATANAGACGAAAANGGNAATTCNTCCATTCGNGAATATAGNATGCATGTTCGTCCGTTGAATGTTGATGTTTCTAATGANGTNCTAATTGACGGAGGATTTTTAGATGCGCTCATAGAGAGAAATATTCTCCATGTCGGAGTATATGATGGTGTGATTAGTTACAATTCATATCAATTGCGTGGAGTAACAGATTTCGTTGTTGATCATCTGGTAAATGGGGACGGAAGTCTGGTTGTCTCCATTGACGGAAGACCCGGATATAAATTGAATGATATTGATTTTAGCTCATTTAAGTATTGAGTACATACCNACTCAGGATAAGTAAGAATGGAGGTTTTTTATGCTAAATTGCGTTACCGAATGGCTGGATGAAACAGCGAAGAGATTTCCGGACAAAATCGCTTTTTCAGATGAAAAAAATTCATATACCTTTTCGGAGGTACGCAGAATGGCTATGTCCATTGCGCATAACATACGAAATACACTGGGCGGCGTAAAAAAACCNATTGCCGTGTATATGGACAAGTCCGCAGATATGGCNGTTGCATATATAGGGATTGCATATAGCGGAAATTTTTACAGTCCTATTGCCACTGATATGCCATCATCACGTATTGCTAAAATATTCGCTACTCTAAAGCCGGAAGNGGTTATCTGNGATGAAAAAAACAAAGANNTAAGTGAAATCAATAAGGCTGTCNCATTTGATGGAATAAAACTGACATACCAAAATATTATCGGNGATGAATGTGACGAGAAAGAAATACTGGNTTANGAAGANCATATTGTAGANACTGACCTGCTATATGTACTTTTCACATCCGGTTCTACAGGAGANCCTAAAGGNGTAGCAATAACACATCGCGGTGTGCTCGATTATATTGATTGGGTAGTTGAAACTTTTTCCATAGATGAAAGTGATTCNTTTGGCAATCAATCTCCATTTTATTTTGATAATTCAATTGTGGACATTTATAGCNCATTAAANACAGGTGCGACTCTTTTTATCATACCGAAAGAGCTTTTTTCACAGCCGGTGAAGCTGCTTAAATATCTTTATGATAANANAATAACAACAATTTTCTGGGTGCCGTCAGCAATGATAATGGTATCTAAATTAAAAGCATTTCGNAATGTGGATGTCTCNTCAACACTGAAGAGAGTNTTATTTGCCGGAGAAGTAATGCCAAANAAGCAATTAAATATATGGAGACAGTATCTNCCGGGAATGACTTATGCAAATNTNTATGGTCCTACNGAAATTACAGATGTGTGNGCNTATTATATAGTGGATCGTGAATTTGCTGATGATGAACCGCTGCCAATTGGTATACCNACNAAGAATATGGATCTCATTGTTTTGAAAGATGATAATACAGAAGCAACCGGCACAGAGAATGGTGAGTTGTGCGTGCGAGGCACAGGCGTTTCTGTCGGATATTATAATAATCCTGCGAAAACGAAGGAAGTATTTGTGCAGAATCCGCTCAATGANTCTTATCCCGAATATATTTATCGAACCGGAGATATTGTTCACTATAATGAACGNGGTGAGTTGATTTATGTATGTCGTAAGGATTTTCAGATTAAACANATGGGTCATAGAATAGAATTGGGAGAAATTGAAACGGCNGTNTCTTCAATTGACGGAGTGGACACATGCTGTTGCTTATACGATGATAATCATAAAAAAATAGTTCTGTTTTTGGATAAAGAATTGGACAAGTCATATATCAGCGAAAGCCTTTCACGGCTGATTCCCGAATATATGATTCCNGGTAAANTTATTACACTTGAGCAGCTGCCGCTTAATGCTAACGGAAAGATAGANCGNCTNAAATTAAGGGAGTTTCTTTGATAATTGAAGGACACGGAAAGAATATTTATTGAAAGGAAAAATGAAATGAGAGAAAGAATTATTGAAGTTATCAAGAGGGTAAATGAAGAAATTTTAAAATATGATGGCGATAATATTATAGGCGAGGGCATAGTTGATTCATTTGAAATTATTTCGCTGATAACGGAATTTGAAGAAGAATTTAATATTGAAATCGATGCGGAATATGTTGTCGCTGAAAGATTAAATAATGCCGAAGGAATAATAAAGACCATTGAAATGATTATGGGTGAGTAGCGTTAGCTGTCATGAAATTATTGCAATAATGTCCTTTTTAAATCAGCAATAAATTTGTATTGCTGATTTTTAATATATTTTTTTGAATGGTTAATGGAGAGAAGGTATAAAAAAATGAAAAGAAATCGATTTATGGGAAGAATTCCGCTTTTGGCTATCTGTATAATGGTAATTACTGCATGTGGAAGCGGAGATTCAGATGACAATAGTGCTGTAAATGTTGTGAAAAATGTAGATACAGAAGTGACTCAGGATAATAATAGTGTCCCGGAGACGGACTCAGATAATGCATTTGATAAGGAATGCTGGTGTGAATATCCATATCAGCACGATTATGCAGAGTATTTGAATGATCTTGGCTTTTATCAGGGAATATACATTGGTGATATTAATGATGATGAAATTCCGGAAGTGATTATAGATATCAACGATTATGGAAGCTTTCAGCTTCTTTATTATACGGAAGGCAGTATGAAAATGCTGGATCTTGAAACAGTCAGTGCATCGGGAGCAGTTACATGGATTGCAGATACAAAACAGTTTATACACTGTCCATTCTTTGGACATACCACCGGTACATGGGGATATATAGAATACTATGTTTTCGACTGGACCGGTATGGAATATGAACAGACTCTTTCCTTGTTAAGGGAAAGCGGACGCTATATTGATGAGAATGATAATGAATATGGAAGATGCTATATTAATGATGAAGAGACTGATGCGGCAACTTTTGAGGAGAAACTTGAAGAAATTGAGAAGCTTGTGCAGGAAAACAGTCGCTTGTCTGAGGCGTTTCCTATTGTACATATAGATGATGAGAATTTTGAAGATTATGTTAAAGAGAATCTGCCGTGCTTTGGAAATTAATGAAATATGGAAAGGATAGGACTGTGAACGGAGATATTATCAATAAGAAAGACGCCATTCAATTAGTACGGAAACGCCTGAAGGAAATGTTAAAGCCTTTAGGATTTCAACCTCATCCAAGAAGTAAAGGGCGACTTATGCGCATTCGGGGAGATCTGATTGATGAAGTCAGCCTGCGAACAGACGGTCATAATTTGGAACCGTGGTATTTTATGTATTATCGCAAAGCGCCTTTTGCATATCTAAAGTTAGATGAAGGGAAGTTGTGGCGTGTTATGAAGGCGCGGGAAAATATTTCCACACATCTTCGCTGGCATGGAGAATTTCCGAAATCACCGGAGCAGAAGCATTATTATTACAAGGCAGAACATTTTGAAGCAGTGTGGCGGGAGGTGGTTCTTGCGTTGGAACAGTATGTCTTGCCATACATGGAGGCGATGAGTGTGGAGAAGTTGCTCGCCTTTATGATAAAGGGAAGTGGAGTTGATGAAGAGTTTTTCCGGGCTGGTCAGACTGTATTTTTTTATGACAAATATTTTCGATGTATGTCTGAAGCTGCAGTGTATGGTATCAGTATGTGGATATTGGGTAACTATGTAGAAGGATTGCCCTATATCATATTTGCACAAAACAAATTCCGTCATTGGCTGGAAGGGCATGAGCAGGAAACGGAACATTTCTACAAACGTATTGGCCGTACATTGGAGATGCTTGATGAGTTGATTGAAATCTATGTGAGGCGGCGGGAAGAGCTGGAAATGACAGTCCAAAGGCTGACGGATCAAATTTCTGAAAACTGGGCAGATTACATATCTTAAATTACAATATCGTTCTTGATAGTAGGGAGGTATTTTTGTTGGTATCCGTTTCAAGATAAAAAGGAGAGACAAATGGAAGAATAGCCGATGAACTTGTGAGAGAACATCGGCTATCTTTTTTACATTATAGGA
This sequence comes from Lachnospiraceae bacterium, assembly GCA_014804495.1. Classification (GTDB taxonomy): domain Bacteria; phylum Bacillota; class Clostridia; order Lachnospirales; family Lachnospiraceae; genus UBA3282. The sequence goes on along the minus strand of JAAUZS010000087.1, from coordinate 13,184 downwards.
AATTACGCCGCAGCAACGATTTCTATTTTTTATATTGCAGAAAACATTACATTTCTCATTTTCCTTGTATACACAGTCGTACCTGAATCTGTCTTCTGCTGCATAATCAATAAAGTAAGATTGTTGGAAGGGTCATTCATCATATAAGTACCTAGCCAACCATCCCATCCATATTCGCCCATGCCGGACATGGATACTGCCATTCCGGGGTCTTTCATTATACGCATAAGGTTTGCATATGTATAACCCGGCAGATTTTCCCATTGGTTTATGTAGTCCTGAAGCGCGGGGGACAAGTGTGCGCTTGTCATAAATTCTACGGTTTTCTCGGAAAGAATAGTGTTTCCGCGGTAAGTACCCTTATTCAATAGCATCTGTGTAAAGGCGGCAAAATCATCTATAGTCGATACCAGCCCTGCACCGCCTGATTCAAAAGCCGGAGGAAGCTCCATGCGATTCTGTACACCCAGATGGGAAATATGAAATTCTTCCAGTCCGCTTTCGGTTTCGCGGTAAACCTTTGCCAGCCGCGATTGCTTTTCTTTGGGTACATAGAATCCTGTATCTTTCATTCCAAGCGGTTTGAAAATTCTTTCTTCCAGAAATTCACCAAAACGCATACCTGAAACTATTTCCACAACAGCACCAAGGACGTCTGCCGACATTCCGTACTGCCATTTTTCACCGGGCTGGAAAGCCAATGGAATTTGTCCCAGCCTGTTCATGATTTCGACTGTTGTGAGAGGATTATCAGATGTCAGTCTTTCCTTAACTTCTTCCAATAAAGCACCGGTTCTGACTTCGGTGGCGTTTCCTTCCCCGCCGTAAGCAAGGCCGGAAGTCATATTCAGCAGATGTTGGATGGTAATGGGACGTACAGCCGGTATCAGCATCCCCTTTTGCATTATGTACTGATTATTAAAACCTGGAAGGTACATGGAAACTGGGTCCAGTAAATCTATTTTGCCTTCTTCCAAGAGTATCATAACTGCTGCGGATGTAATCGGCTTAGTCATGGAATAAAGTCTGAAAATGGTATCCCTTGTTATGGGAAGCGCATTTGCAATATCGCGCATGCCGGATTCGTAATAGCATTGTTCTTCGCCGCCTTGCAAAACCATGCAGCTTACGCCGGATATAAAGCCTGTATCTGTCATTTCTTGAAGTAATGTCTGTAGCCTGGATAATTTTTGCTTATTCATGAAAAATACCTCGATTTTCGTAAGTTTTGTAAAACTATAATTGTAAGTAATATAATTCTAAGAGAAATAAAAATTAAAGTCAAGGCATGTGACTGATTCTGGATTTGGAAATATTATATAATGCGGGTAAAGTTACTGACATTCTCATATTAATATGATATACTGAGCTCAGATTCGGCAGCTTGTTTTGAGGAGGAAGATACATGAAAAAATCTTTTTGCATTATAGCATCTGCATGTTTGATATTTATGACCGGATGTGGACAAAGAGACTTGATTGAAGATATATCATCTGATATTCAGGAGGATGTCAGTGAGCCGGAGCAGCACAATGTGGATATTGAATATGTGGGGGAAGATAATGTCGATTCTGTTAAAGTGACTACTATTTCTTTTGTCAACGGAATGGGTTGCAGTGACACTAACTGCACGGATGCATCCCATCATCACGACTGTCCGTCGGATTGTGGATATTATGAGCATCACCATAACTGTGGTTTGGACTGTACGGAAGAGAGTCATCACCATGCGTATACTGAACACGAGGAGACGCATCATGCCGAATCTGTAACAGTTACCAATGTTTCTTTTGTCAGCGGAATGGGATGCAGTGATACTAACTGTACGGACGCAACCCATCACCACGATTGTCCGCCGGATTGCGGAGATTATGAGCATCACCATAACTGTGGTTTGGATTGTACGGAAGCAAGCCACCATCATGGTAGCACGAATGCTGTCAGTGGGGCGACGCAGCATCATTCGAACCAACATCATGGGGGGCGCCATCATTAATCTCAAAGCTTATGTTTATAAAACTTGATGCTTGGCAAAAATTCTGCGAGATAAAACAATACCAATCCCTATAAATACAAGTGCAACTGGTACTGCAAACAGTGCATAAAGCATGCCGCCCCTAATTTGTTCTATTGACATAAGGGAAATGAATTGCACATGATATATTGGCAAAAGTGTTATATACCTGAACATCGGATTTGTTTCGGAAACCGGTATTATAAAAGGGAGAAAATAAATTGCTGCAGAAGCTATTAATGCCGTCACCTGATTTTTGCACATGGCAGATAGAACCAATGTAATACCGGTAATACTGATTGCGCCGGTAAATGCTAAAAGAAACTGATATTTTAACAATGTGCCTAATGTTATATTGAACGGGATATATCCGGTATACCCATCAATAAATTCTCTGGGGGCAAAGAGTATACTGCAATTCAGACCATTGCTTCCATACATCACAAAAGCCAAAATAAAGTTAATTGCAGAAACAGCTGATGTTACAATCAGGGAAGCCATAATACTTGCAATGACTTTTGCCATTGTACATTTTGTTTTTCCATACTTACTTGTCAGAATAATATTATCAACTCCGCCATATTCTCCGGAGAAAACAGGTGCGGTCATTATAATAATAATTAATGAAAGAATAATAAATATAGGAACCATATTTTGGCTTGTCTTAAGCCAGCCATATGTATAACCGATTTTAATATCTTCATCTCCAAATACATCTGAAACACTGAGACCGTTCCAATCTCCATTTTCATCTGTAAACCGGGCAAAAACCGCTGACTGAATAGCATTTAGATAGAGATAGCAGGCGTTCAATCCATGTAAATCGAATTTAGGAGCAAAATCGGTCATCATTTCCTGTACTTTTTCATCTGTTAATAAGCCCTCATATTTTTTCGCAATATATTTATCAATTTCAACGGCTGTATGTCCTGAACCTTCATTGCTTACTCCGTCATATGCATGCATATTTCGATATGACGAAAAGCTGAAAAGGAACGACAAAAGCAATAAGGTAATCAAAGCAGCACGCGTAAGACGCTTTGAAAATGTTTTGTGCAACTCGAATTGAATTAGTTTTTTCATTTTTTTAAGTCTCCTTTAAAATAAAATAAGTACAAATCTTCCAGGTTCGGCTGTACTTGTATTGCATTTTCCATAGGCAGATGGTCTGCTATAATCCGTAATATGGACACGCCATTTCCTGTATTTCTCAAATTGCTGGTGTTGAATGTGACGGCATATTCTTCTGCTTTGACAGTAGGAACGGTACATTCCCACACATGCCCATTGATTTGGGCAGTCATTTCCTGTGGCTTTCCAAAGCTAACGATTTGACCGGACTGCATCATAATAATTTCTTCCGCTATGAACTCCACATCAGAAACAATATGGGTGGATAGAATCACAATGCGGTCTTTTGCAAAGGCGCTTATCAGGTTACGGAAACGCACCCGTTCTTTAGGGTCAAGTCCTGCTGTGGGCTCATCAAAAATTAAAATTTGGGGGTCATTCAACATGGCTTGTGCAATGCCCAGGCGCTGTTTCATACCGCCGGAAAAGGTCTTGATTTTATGCCTGCTTTCTTCTGACAAGCCCACTGCTTCAAGAAGCTCTTTTGATTTCTTTTTTGCGTTTTCTTCATCCAGTCCTTTCAGGGCGGCAACATACAGAAGAAAATCAAGTGCCGTAAAATCAGGGTAGTACCCGAAGTGTTGCGGAAGATACCCCAAAAGACTTCTGTACTCCTCGCCAAGTTCTGTAATGCTTTTATCATTCAAAACTATTTTACCGGAAGTGGGAGTCTGAATATTGCACAGCAGACGCATAAGTGTGGTTTTGCCCGCGCCATTCGCTCCTAATAATCCATAAACGCCGTTTGTTAATGTGATGTTCAAATCATTCACGGCAGTTTTGCGGCCGAATTCTTTTGTCAGCCCTATTGTTTTCAGTTCCATAAAAATCTCCTTTCTTCGTAAAGAAAATCATGCCTAAGTGTGCATAAAAATACCCTCCATGTGTTTTCATGGAGAGTATAAATGGTAATTATCTACTTTTTATCTACAATTCAGGAGATTTAAAAAATGCAGATACTTTTGCACCGTTTGAAATATTGTCTATTTTTAAGTAACCGCCGTGATGTTCGCAGAGCAGTTTACAAATATATAATCCGAGCCCTAAATGTTCTGAATAGTCATTTTCTTCTGTAAAATATGGATTTGATGCCTTGTGTAAACTTCTTTTGTCAAATCCTTTCCCATCGTCTGATACTGCAAGCAGCAAGCCTTCGTCCTGCATACAAAATGATAGTGTTGCTGAAGTTCCGGCATAACGCGCTGCATTTTCGACAAGATTATTGCATACCTGTGAAATAAATTCCGTATCAATAACCAACTGTGGGACAGAGATTTCATTTTGCAGATACAGTGTTTTTCCGTTTTTTGCACATACGATATGAGCGCTTTCCTGTAGCGAAGATAAGAATGGCGGTAGGGGAACAGATTTGTAATCCGGCCGTGTATCCTCTAAACGCCGCAGGCTGCTCATGCTGTTTATATAGACTTCCATGCGCGATATATGCTTTCCCATGGTAACAGCAGTTTCCTTGGTTTGGACATTATCGGAGGTCTGTAGCATTTCCGCATAACCTTTTAGCACTGTAAGAGGAGTTCGTAAATCGTGTGCAAAAGCAGCATTAAGCTGTTTACGTTCCTCGACCTGCCGCCACATTTCTGAAAAATTTTCTGCAAGTGTATGTCTCATGATTTCAAAGGAAGTGCAGAGCTGCCCCATTTCGTCCTTACTATCATATGTTATTGCAAAATTTAAATTATTGCTTGATATTTTTTCAGACGCTTCACGCAACTCTGTAAGAGGTTTTTTCAGTTTGTTTTTATAAAATAATAGTGCTGCCGCTATGATACATAAAGCAGAATAAAGCGGAGTGGCAATTATAGGAAGCAGCTCTAATATAGAGAGCAGTCTTTCATCTTCTTTACTTAAGTCTGTTGTTTCCGTGCCAATATATGCACCCTCGCCTAATTGAGTTCCGTCCTCAGTAGTAAGATAGAACTTTTTTCCCGAAGGAGGATATGACTCGCGAATATGATTTATTTCAGTATTACAAAAAGAAGCGGTTAATGTGCTTAAAATAACACTGATAAAAGCAAATATGGTTATATAAACAATAATGCTTTTTCTTAATGACAGATTATGGAAAAGCAGTTTTACTTTGTCCATTTATATCCACACCCCCAAACTGTTTCAATGTAGGATTTATCTGTATATGATGCGATTTTCATCCGAATCCTGCGGATATGTTCAGCTACGACNCTGCTGTCNCCCTCGCTGTCATAATCCCAAACACGNTCATAAATNCGCTCTTTATCAAAGACCTGTCCCGGGTTTTGAGATAGCAATTCAACAATATCAAATTCCTTTTTTGCAAGCCCAAGTCGTTTATCTGCAAAAAATATGCATCGTTGCGAATAATCGATTGTCAGTTCGNCGGAAAATTTAATCTGTGNCTCATGGCCTCTNCGCGCCTCGCGCCGTAAATGAGCACATACTCTTGCTTCGAGCTCCATGAGTGAAAACGGTTTGACTATATAATCGTCGCCGCCTGCNGCAAAGCCNTTTACCTTATCGGTATCTTCAATCCGTGCAGTCAGAAAAAGGATAGGACAGGATATATGCTCCCGAATACGCTTACAAATCTCTAACCCGTCNGGTTCCGGCATATTTATATCAAGNAAAATGATGTCNGGCTGACATTCCGCTTGTTTTAATGTATCTGTTCCATTTGTAGCAGATAAAACACGATAACCCTTGCCNTCAAAAAAACTTTTAAGCATTGATACAATATCCGCTTCATCATCAGCTATCAATATTTTTTTATTCATTTGAAAACTANGCTCCNNTTTCAATTTTCAACTATTACNTTCCTTAATATTTAAATATAACAATCAAATTTCAATTATTTATCTACTTTTGTCTAATCTTTTCGTNTGCTTCAAAATGTTTTCTTNGCCCTTTTATTCACTATCATTTAATTATAGTCAGGCAGTTGCAGTATATCAAGCTTCTAATGGCATAGACTCACTTTATCGCTACACATTGACAAACTCTTCCAGATTGTATAAAATTAAGTACAATCTTAAATAATTTATAAATAACCGAATCTTATATAGATTACTAAATAAAGTGAACGCAATTATATGTGATAAGGAAAAACAGATTATATGGAACAACTGACAAAAGAGGCTTATGCTAAAATCAATTTAGGTCTGGATGTACTGTGCCGCAGAGAAGACGGTTACCATGAAGTAAAAATGGTAATGCAGACTGTAGGTATCAGTGATACTTTGACTTTTACCAGGAAATCAGAGCAGGGCATTACCTTAAAAATTGATAATGCAGAGCTTTCTGCCGGAGAGGATAATCTTATATGCCGAGCGGCTAAGCAGCTGTTTATCAGAGTAGGGATTACACAGGGTGTAGACATTTTTCTGCAAAAGAGGATTCCGATTGCTGCTGGAATGGCGGGTGGAAGTACGGATGCCGCGGCTGCGCTGATGGGGCTGAATGAGCTGTTTGGGATTGGGTATTCCATAGAGCAGCTTCAGGATATAGGAGTTAAGTTAGGGGCGGATATTCCGTACTGTATTATGGGAGGAACTGCTCTGGCGGAAGGAATAGGAGCGACTCTGACTAAGCTTCCTATGCCGCCGCAGTGTATACTGGTAGTTGCGAAACCGGATATTAATGTGTCTACAAAGTTTGTATATGAAAATCTTCATGCGGATACCCTGTCATACCATCCGGATATTGACGGAATGGTGGAGGCAATCAAAGCGGGCAGCTTATCAGGGATTACGGACAGACTTGGTAATGTACTTGAAACGGTTACAGTTCGCGAGTATCCTGTGATTGATACAATAAAGAGTCTGATGAAGAGCGAAGGAGCGGAAAATGCGCTTATGAGCGGAAGCGGACCTACTGTTTTCGGAATCTTTACTATGGAGGAAGACGCTAGAAAGGCAGCAGAACAGATTAGGGCGCAGAAACTTGCGCAGAAGGTATTTGTAACCGAATTCGTATAAAGGAGGAAAGTGTATGGGGGCTAGACTTCAGCTTGATATGGATGAGTTTCTTCCTTTGAGGGATGTTGTGTTTAATACGCTCAGAAAAGCGATTCTGACCGGGGAACTGCAGCCGGGAGAACGCCTGATGGAGATTCATCTGGCAAATCAGCTCGGTGTCAGCAGGACGCCTATCAGAGAGGCTATGAGGAAGCTGGAGTTAGAGGGGCTTGTCATAATGGTTCCGAGGCGGGGCGCTGAGGTAGCGCAGATTACGGAAAAGGATTTAAAAGATGTACTTGAGGTCAGACGTGCATTGGATGCGCTATGCGCAGAACTTGCATGCGACAGGATTACGGAGGAAGAGAAGAATCAACTGAAAAGCGCCTGTGACGAATTTGAAAAGGCTACGGTAACAGGGGATGCAACAATTATGGCGGAGGCAGATGTGAAGCTGCATGATATTATTGTAGCCGCTGCGGGAAATAAAAGGCTGATTCAACTGGTAAATAATCTGTCGCAACAGATGTACAGATACCGATTTGAATATATTAAGGATGAAAATCAGCATAATCATCTGGTGGATGAACATAGAATGATATATGAAGGTATCATTCATCACGACAAGGAGAAGGCAGCACAGGCTGCCAGAGCGCATATTGATAATCAGGAAAAATCTATAATCAAACAGATTCATATGGAAAAAGAAAAGTAAGCATAAATACAATTCTTTCGGGAAAACTCCTTATTAAAGTCAGGCAATAGTCTGACGGTAAGGAGAAAAAGATGAATGAAGAATTTTTAAAAATCAATAGAAAGCGCAGCTCCAAATGGAAAGAATATCTTAGGACGGCAGCTATGGGAATATTTACGGTGACATCTGCTTTTGTATGGTGGTTCCTGCTTTATCCTGAGTTGTGTTTTCCGGAGGATACCTACGAGATAGTGTGCGAAGAGCAGGAAATGGAAGAAAACTGCTCCGAAGAAGAAATACTTAGTCAGCTTATGCTTTCAGATGAAGGCCGGCTTGTTATAAAAAGCAGAATATTAGAATGGTTGAAGAAGAAATGAAAAAGAATGAGTCATTATGCAACGCACCGATTGGCGTTTTCGATTCGGGTGTGGGCGGTTTGACGGTGGCAAGGGAGATCATGCGCCAACTGCCCAATGAGAGAATTGTATATTTTGGAGACACGGCCAGAGTGCCTTACGGAAGTAAATCACCGGAGACTGTAACGAGATTCTCAAGACAGATTGTGAGATTCTTACAGACGCAGGAAGTCAAAGCAATCGTAGTTGCCTGCAATACTGCAAGTGCATGCGCACTGGGAGAACTGGAAAAAGAGGTAGAGCTTCCGATGATAGACGTGGTAAAACCGGGAGCGCATGCGGCAATTGAAGCTACGCATAACGGAAAAGTCGGTGTTATTGCAACAGAAGCAACAATCGGAAGCGGAATATATAACAGATACATAAAAGAAAATGACAATAGTGTCAATGTTGTCGGCAAGGCGTGCCCGCTTTTTGTGCCGCTTGTGGAAGAAGGACTGTGGGAGGATCCGGTAACTGATGAAATAGCAAGAAGGTATTTGTCTGAGCTTATCGATATAGGTATTGATACCTTGGTGCTTGGATGTACGCATTACCCACTGATTCGTTCTACGGTCGGCAGGATTATGGGGGATAAGGTTACATTAGTAAATCCGGCTTATGAGACGGCACATGAACTGAAAGAACTTTTACATAAAGAAGGGTTGGAGAGTGAGAAAAGACCCGGGCTTGGTACGGAACTCTATCGTTTCTTCGTCAGTGATACGGCGGATAAGTTTATAAAGTTTGCCAATTCCATAATTCCGTATGGAATTCTTTCTGCTAAAGTCATAAATATTGAAGAATTCTAATGCAGATAACATCGGATTGGGAAAGGATATGGAGTTAAGGTGACAAAAGACGTACTTATATATCTGCACAGCTGTCAGCATGGTAAAAACGAGACGGATGAGGAAGAAATTGAGACAGTGGCAGAAGGAACATATTATGAGAAGAACGGCAGACACTTTCTGATTTATGATGAAATGATGGAAGGCCTTGATAAGCCCGTAAAGAATAAAGTCAAGTTTGGTGAACATTTTATGGAACTTACCAAGAGCGGACCGATAAATGTGCGCATGGTTTTTGAAGAAGACAAGAAAAACCTGACAAACTATGTAATTCCATATGGAAATATTGTTCTTGGAATTGATACGAAAAAAATCCACATCTCACAAGAATCCGACAGGATAGTGGTGGATGTGGAGTATGTATTGGATATGAATTATGAATATTACGCTGACTGTAAAATAATCATTGATATTCGTTCAAAATAATAATTTTTATTTTAAAGGTGTTGCACCGGCTTTTTCCTGAGCTTTCTCAAGAGCCCGTTTGAAGAAGCCTTTTTTCTTTGTTTCTACAGGTGCCTGTTTGCCATGAAGTCCCTTTACATCAGTGATATATATGCCGCTGACAACAGCCTTTACTTCTTTTTTCACAGGAATGGAATCGAAAATCTTATCGTCTGCGATTAAGGACATAACCTGCGGACCGACTTTTGCTTTTACAATAGGTAACTTGGAATTCCTTAGCATCTTAGGCGTCTGTGCAATAACTGCCTGCGGCAGCCCCGAATCTTTTATTTTCATCCGTTTCTTATCTATAATAAGCATGGAAACAGTCTGTTTCATGGCCTCTATCTGAGCCTGCTGTGCCGACTGCTTCTTTTGTAAATTTCTGCCCAAAAAGTATAAAACTACCAGAGCAATAATCACGAAAATCAAAATGCCCAATATTACTTTTACCGGTGTACTCATGCTGATACCTCCAATTTGCTGTTTAATCCATATTTTAGCATTGATTTTGATATTAGGCAAGGGAAAGAAGTGGGATTTTTTCCTTAAAGGATTTTTTATAAAGAAACTCTTTTAAGTAGTCCGAATTTATGATATATTCTAATATAGTTTATAATAATAGCAGAAAGGCAAGGAGATTATGAAAAAGAAAATTGCAATATTGGCAGCGGCAGTGCTGCTGATGGGCATGTTATCCGGGTGCGGAAAGGATAATGCTTATTTAAGTGGAATAGACGCATCCAAATATGTTACGCTCGGAGAATACAAAGGAATTGAGGTGACAGAGACACTTCCTGATGTGACGGATGAAACTGTAGACTACTATATTGAGAATTATATTTTGGCGCCTAAAGCGGTTACAACAGAAGTTACAGACAGAACAGTGGTAGAGGAAGGCGATACAGTCAATATCGACTATACCGGTTACAGGGATGGCACACCATTTGAAAACGGCTCGGCGCAGGGTGACAGTCTGACGATCGGTTCCGGCAGATTCATTCCGGGATTTGAAGATGGGCTTATTGGTGCAAGCGTTGGCGAAACGGTAACAATAGACCTTGCTTTTCCCAATGATTACGAACCTAATCCGGATTTGGCGGGTGTAGAGGTATCATTTGAAGTGACAATTAACGGCATATCAATTGTAGAACTGCCAGAGCTTACGGATGAGATAGTGCAGGAGACGGGTATAGGAGAATGCAGTACGCCGGATGAACTCCGGGATTATTTGTATGAATCATTCTACAATAATGCAATGGAGTCGTACAATCAGACGCTCAGAAGTGATATCACGAATGCCATTATGGCGAATTGTATATTTAAAGACCCTCCGGAGAAGATGGTAGACCGTTACTATGATATGCTCGTAGATGGAATGACTCAGCAGGCTTTGTTATATGGCATGGATTTGGCAACTTATATGTATAATAATTATTTTATGACTGAGTCGGTATATACGGAGGCGTTCATGGAAAGCGCCACAACATCGGCGCAGCAGTATATAATGTTTCAGGCGATAGCGGATGCAGAAGGACTGAATATGTCAGATGAAGAACTCAATCAGGCAATGGAGGAAAACGCGGCTGAATTTGGATATGCGTCCGTAGAAGAATTTAAGGAGCAAGTGGAAAAAGAAACGTTCCGTGAGTATATGTTGGCCGACAAAGTGGTAGAATTTTTGGTTGAGAATGCAGTTATTACAAACGAATAAATTGAAAAATCAAAGATTTTTCAATTGCAAGTTTAGTTCTAAAGCGCTTCTGGCGCTGACCAAACTCGCAGGTTGAGAAAGGAGATTAAAATGGAATTGACGGATGTAAAGGATTTATATCGCAACAGGGAAGCGTATATTGATAAGGAAGTAACAGTAGGAGGCTGGGTAAGGAGTATCAGGGATTCCAAAACATTTGGATTCATTGTGGTTAATGATGGTACTTTCTTTGAAACATTGCAGATTGTATACAGCGACAAACTTGAAAATTTTGAAACAATATCGGGATTGAATGTAGGCTCTGCAATTGTGGCGAGAGGAAAAATTGTTGCAACGCCACAGGCAAAGCAGCCTTTTGAAATGCAGGCGGAAGAGATTATGGTTGAAGGCGAATCTACTTCGGATTATCCGTTGCAGAAAAAACGTCATACCTTTGAATATTTGAGAACCATTTCTCATTTAAGACCAAGAACCAATACCTTTCAGGCGGTCTTCCGTGTACGTTCCATGATTGCATATGCGATTCATACCTTTTTCCAGGAGAGAGGTTTTGTTTACGTACACACGCCGCTTATCACGAGCAGCGACTGTGAAGGCGCTGGAGAAATGTTTCAGGTTACAACGCTTAATCTGGATGATACTCCCAAGACCGAAGACGGCAGCGTAGATTACAGTCAGGACTTCTTCGGCAAACCAACCAGCCTGACAGTCAGCGGTCAATTAAATGTGGAGACATATGCATTTGCTTTTAAAAATGTGTATACCTTCGGACCGACATTCCGCGCAGAGAATTCCAATACTACAAGACATGCGGCGGAGTTCTGGATGATTGAGCCTGAAATTGCGTTTGCAGACCTTACGGACGATATGATTCTGGCGGAGTCCATGCTGAAACACATAATTCGATATGTACTTGAGAATGCACCGGAAGAAATGAACTTCTTTAATCAGTTCGTGGACAAGGGTTTGATTGAGAGACTGCAGCACGTATTGAATTCGGATTTCGGACACGTGACCTATACCGAGGCAATAAAGATTCTGGAGAAGCACAATGATGAATTTGAATATAAGGTATCATGGGGCTGCGATTTGCAGACAGAGCACGAGCGATATCTGACTGAAAAAGAGTTCAAGCGCCCGGTATTTGTAACAGACTATCCGAAGGAAATAAAAGCTTTTTATATGAAGCTGAACGAGGACGGAAAGACAGTGGCGGCTATGGATTGTCTGGTGCCCGGAATCGGTGAGATAATCGGCGGCAGCCAGAGAGAGGATGATTTAAAGACTCTGGAAAACAGAATGGACGAGCTGGGTCTTAACAAAGAAGATTATCAGTTCTATCTGGATTTGCGTAAGTATGGTTCTGCAAGACATGCAGGATTCGGACTTGGTTTTGAAAGATGCGTAATGTACCTGACCGGTATGGGAAATATCAGAGACGTAGTTCCATTCCCAAGAACGGTTAAGAACTGCGAACTATAATAAGGTGAAAAATAAATTTTTCATCTGCAACAAGACATCAGAATGAAGGCACATATGAAAAACGGATTAAAAAGATTTGTAAGTATTATGATAGTTTTGCTTATGCTTGCTGTAGTGGTAGAATCGGCGGATGCTACCACTATTTCTGATATACAAAAAGATAAGGAAAAGAATGAAGAACTTTTAAAGGAAGTAAACGAACAGATTGCCGATTATAAAGGCGCACAGGCTGATATTGGGAGTGAAATTGAAGAACTGGATGCAGAAATTGTGAGCCTGCTTACCGATATAAATCTTATTGAAGACGAAATCAGCAATAAAGAGGAAGAAATTGCGCAGACACAGGCGGATTATGATATGGCGGTAGAAACAAAGGATGCGCAGTATGAGACCATGAAGATTAGAATAAAGTTTATGTATGAGCAGGGTGATGTTACCTATCTGCAACTACTTCTGGAATCCTCGGATATAGGCGACGCACTTAATAAAGCGGAGTATATCGAAAAACTTTA
>JAAUZS010000086.1 GCA_014804495.1 Lachnospiraceae bacterium | reverse complement strand
TGGCATGACTCCGGTTGCTTTCCTGAAATCAGCATAGTTTTCACTCGTTATAGGTGTACTGTCAACTTCTAAGCGTACGGCATTCGGACTGACATATTCATCATAATAAACTGTATTATTTTTCAATTTGGTATTAAGTGCTTCATTCATTTCATCCGATGCACCTATAATGCTCCATTTTCCTGTTGCAACGTCTATATAATATGCACCTATATGGTCATTCACATTTATTTTCACTATTAACCTCCTTTTAATCCTGTTATTAAAATACGTTTCCGTGTATATGTTGCACTGCACTGTTACTTCTATTATCGAAAATCTGTACATAAAATCTTATATTTTTATCCCGAGGTACAGATTTTTTCCACGAAGTACAGATTTTTTATATTTTTTCTCTAAATTTGCTCTAAAGTATCCTAAAACACATTTATGGGTTACACTATTCTGCCTAACGGTTTAAGATCACATCGCTGTAAAATTTCCCGTTACCGTTTTTATAGAGGACACTGCCCCCGTATTTCTCCACGCACCGCTGCACATTCAAACAGCCGATGCCGGTGCCTTTCCCGCCTGTGCTTACTGGTCTGCCGTTCTTTATCCTTACTTCCTTTTCCACGCTGTTCTCAATGCGAATGGAAAGCATCTCATTATAGTTTTTGATATGCACTTTAATGTAGCGCTCCCCACTGCATTTTAAGACAGCCTGCATCGCATTTTCCAGAAGGTTCCCAAAGAGCGTTGTCACGTCTACTGGCTCTATGAACCCAAGCCCTATGCTTTCCACCTTTACAGCGAACCGGATGCCGATGCTCTCCGCCGTCTGCTTCTTGTCTGCAAGGAGAATGTTTAGCATTGGATTATCAGAATATTTCTCCGGCACAAGAGGCTTTAAGATGCTCCCGATTTGCTTTGTATACTCCATTGCCTTGTCCGTCACGCCTGCCTGATACAATTCCTCAATGGAACGGATGTGTTTGCTGACATCATGGAGAATTTCAATAGACTTTCCGTATTTCTCCCGTTGTCTCTCATAATGTTCAAACTGCATACTCTCCTGCTGCTTCATCATGGCGATCTGGAACTCCATGCTGTTCTTTTCATCCTCCACTTTCAAGGCATAGAACAGGTACAGGTTTGCAAAGACAACACAACATAGATTTGCACAGAGCAGGAAATAGTCCGCTTTCCTTGTGGCTGCTGTTGCAAGCATCAAAATATTTAACATACTGTATATGAACATAACAAGATAAAGAAATACCTGTGCCCGGCTCTGCCTGTAGTCCTTTTTCCATAACCGCCTCAGCAGGGCATAATAAAAGAAAATCAGCACCAATTTGGAAAAAGCCACCTCTATACTGTTACTGATTACCACGTCTTCCGGCATAAGGGAAAGTTTTTCCATCAAGAGATCAATCCCAAACACACCGATACCCTCAAACAATGCAACTATAACAAAAAAGCATTCCGACTCCAGCACCCGCCAATATCTCCTGCTGTTTTTATCCTCATAGCAGATGAAACTGGCAATGCCAAACACCAGAAAATTTACTACTACATTCCACCATGTATTATGCTTCAGGTTTACCAGCGTCACAATCACCACAACGACAGAAGGGACAATCCGGTAAACCCACGGATTTACAAAGGCTTTCTCATAACGGTCACCCATGAACTGAAACATCAGCCCGGCAATGATCACACATGACAGAAAGCAACTGAATAAATATACTATATTTTCCATTCCTCTACTCCCCACTGCTATGGATATATTCATTGAGCCGTTCCTTGAACTGCGCCACCCTTTTCTGCGACAGCGGCACTGTTACACCGTTTTTCAGTACGACCTCATATCCCTTTGTCTTTGCCACATTTTTAAGATTTACGAGGACGCCCCGGCAGCTCGTCTCAAAACCATAGGGCTGCATCCGCTCTTCCAGCCCGCTGATTACATCCGGGTATTCATACACCATATCTTCCGTCACGATTCTGACCTTCTTTTTTGCCTTGATGTATTCAAAGTACAGTATAGTATCAATGGGAAGCAACAGGGTGGATTTTTCCGATTGGACACCATTTTCCTCATAAGATACGTTCTCAAACTCCAGCCGTACCTCTGCTTTCCGGTGCTGCTGCAAAAATGCCTGCAACTGTTCCTCCAGTGCTTCCGCCGATACCGGCTTTTCCAGAAAAGCAAAGGCGTGTACGGTGTTCACCGCCTCCATGCAGTATTGTCCGAAATTGGTGGTGTATATGATCTTTGCGGAATGGTTCCGGCTGTAAAGCTCCTGCCCTGTCTCTATTCCGTTCCTGCCCTCCATCATAATATCCATGAAAATCAGGTGGAAGCTGTCACCTGATTGCAACAATTCTCCACCGGAAGTAAAGTTTGTGATCCGGTATTCTTCTTCGTACTTGTCTAAAAGCGGTTTCAGGATGCCTATGAGGTTATCCCTGTCCGCCTGTTCGTCCTCGCAGACTGCTATCTGAAGCATTGATTCATGCCTCCTTTTCTGTTTTGTATGAGGAATTGGTAATGCGATGGGTGTGCAATACTCCCTATTATTATACATGATTTATCGGTATATAGAAAACCGTTATTCCCGACGTACAGATTTTTTCCCCGAAAGACAGATATTTCTTCGTGAAACAAACTTAAATATCTTGTTGTCGTGGTGGTTCTCAAAAAAGAAAGTTGTTTTTCTTTGTCCCTATGTATTTATTCTGCATTATTATGCATAATATACCAACATCTTTTTAAAGTTTTTCTACATAATTTTATAGATAAATTATTGCATAGTATATAAGCATACACTATAATGTAATATAAGAAGGAGATTGAACAAATTGCTTTTTCTTATGACAAATTATGGAGTATGTTACCACTGGTAACCCTCACCAAGAGTCAGTGTCACTATCTCAAATGGCTAAAAAAGCTAAATCTTTGAGTGAAATCAGTCAGGAAGCACCTACACTACAGGAGTTATCTAAGGAAGTATAACTCTTGCCATAATTGAGGATATTAAACTCAAAATAGCATAAAGCAAATATGATAATCACGAAAGGAAGTGATACTATGGCACAAGCATTAGCACAAGAAAAGCTTTATACCATTGATGATATCTATTCCCTGCCGGAAGGAGAACGTGCCGAACTGATTGACGGTCATATTTACTACATGGCACCCCCAAATACAAATCATCAGAGAATATTGTCTTTCCTGCATCTGGAAATAGGGAATTACATTCGTGCAAAAAAAGGCTCATGTGAAGTCTTTCCTGCACCTTTTGCCGTTTTTCCTCTTGTAGATGATTCCATGTATCTGGAACCGGACATTTCCGTAATCTGTGATAAAGATAAGCTAAATGACCATGGTTGCAAGGGTGCTCCAGACTGGATAATCGAAATTGTATCATCAAGCAGCAGGCGCATGGATTACTATACAAAACTATCCTTATACCGTTCCGCAGGGGTAAGGGAATATTGGATTGTAGATTCCGCGAAACAAACCATTCTGGTTTATGATATGGAGCATGATTCAGCACCTGTTATTTACTCATTTACCGAAACTGTTAAAGTCAATATTTATGATGATCTGTACATTAATTTCTCTAATATTTCTGATGCACTAAATATATAATGGGAACAATATAAAAAACACGAAATTGAAATAATCACTAAAATATTGGAACAATAAAACTAATTTCTTCATCAGAAAAGGCATATGCCCATTGCATTTGCCTTTATACTGACGATGTAATTATCTGATTTCAAGCCAATTCCTCATGAATGATTTGATTTCACCATAAAACTTATTCTTAAAATCCTGCCCATATACTTCAAATTAACAATCATTACAGTCAATTCCCCATCCCTCATCTGCAAATCGGTCAGCACTGCCATAATTTCTTCCCCGAAAGACAAATAAGAAACAAGCGAAGGTATTTGACGTTGAAGTATATCAGTAATCAGTCAATACTTCCCCTGTTTCTATATCTATCTCAATCAAATGATCTTCAACTTCAAGACCTAAGCGTTCATATAATCCATGTTCATGGACTCTTTCCAGATTATCTGTAAATCGCTCGAACGAAGAAATCCAAATCCTAGTAGGGTATGTTTCTCCATATCGATAGCTAAACCACAAATCTCTTCCCTTATCATCTACAAATATATAAGCATATTTATCATTTTCAAGATATCCTCCAGGAATAGACAGACAATAATACCATGCCGAAGCATCAGTCCATTCATTGCCGCACATCATGTCTAAAGCCTTTCTTGCAGATTTATAATTCTGTGTCTCATCAATCGGTTTCATGAAGTCCGTGCCTTCTTCTGTTTCAATTTCCTCTGACTCATATTCCTCCATCCGAAAGTCACCGCGCGTAATAGAAAAGCTTAGTATTTTGGTATCAGTCTGATAGCTATAACTAATACTTGCTTCGTCATGCACTTTCTCTATATGCAAATTGGCCAGCTCCGAATCATTGATCCCCAGTACCATCAGGCATGCCTGAATGAATTCTTTATGTTCTTCAGGTACTTCCAAATCGGTAATATCATAATTATTTTCATCTTCTTCTGATACATGGTTTTCCAGCGCATGCTGTGTCTGAATACTGTAATCCAGTACTTCTTCCTGCGGCATAGCCTGCATGTGCTCTGTAACAATGGGCAGCCTTGCTGCCACCGGCACAGAAATTAAAAGAATCAGGATACAGGTAACTGCCAAAATATATTTTATCTTAAATCCGTTACCCCTTTTTTTCACCGAACCTGAACCTTCACTATCCATCGACAAATAAATATCTCCATTATATTCGGGCATTTCATCAATTAATTTCTTTAAATATTTTTCTGTTTTTTTCATTAATGCTCCTCCATTTCATGTGCTATCCTTTTAATTGCTCTTTCATATCTTTTTTTAACGGCACTGACACTCATATTTAAAATATGAGCAATTTCACGGTGCTTCAACCCGCTTATCAAATGCAGGCTTACAATCTGCCTATCCAGTTCATTCAGCGGTTCAATAAGCTGCAAAAAGCCTACATCATTATCACAATCTGTTACAACATCAGCTATTTCACTGTGACTTATTATTTCTTCCTGAACTATTTCCCTTTTTCTCTTCCTTAGTATATCAATGGCGATATTATGAGCTATTGTCATTATCCATTCCCGCTCGCTGTTTCGGAATTGGTAAGATTTTGCATTTTGCTGTACTTTTAAAAATGTTTCCTGCACTACATCTTCTGAGAGAAATCGGTCATTTAATATAGTTAAAGCCAGCCTGAATACTTTATTTCCATATAAGAGAAACAATTCTTCCAGAGCTTTATTATCACCTTCGGCAACTCTCTTAATTACATTCATTGTATTTGTATCAGCCTCTCTTAAAGCTTTATTGTCATCTTTAGCAGCTTTTTATATTATAAACGATTTTAATTATAAAAAGGGGACATTTAGATTTGGAGTGCAAAAAAACGCATGGTCTGCAATTTTCTGTTCCATGCGCCTTTCGCTATTATTTTGATATTCAATTAATTCATTTTTTTAGCAGCCACTCAACTACATTGACAACTTTGATTCCTTCATAATTGCCAAGAGTGAAACGGTCAAGCGTTAATATCATCTTCTCATAGTTATCTTTTATCAGTTTCAGTGGCTTCATTTCCCGTTCAAAGGTTTCCTCAGCAGTCATATCCGTCGTGACCTGATAATAGATAATCTCATCGTTTTTCCGGGCAACAAAATCAACTTCTGCATCTCCAAGCTTTCCAATATTGACCTGATAACCCCGCCGTAACAATTCAAAGTATACGATATTCTCGATTCCAAACCCCAAATCATAGGTTTTCTTTGGCAAAATGTGATTTCTCAGTCCCAGATCGACAATATACATTTTACGATTTGATTTCAACAGTTCTTTTCCGGCAATGTTAAATCGTTCTGCTTCATAAAAAATGAACGATTCGCATAATGCTTCCATATAATCATCAACCGTATTAGGAGATACTTTTCTGCCGTTAGAAATCAGGTAATCTGTAACGCTTCTGACCGAAACGGTGCTTCCGGCCGCACTGGCAAGAAACTTTGCAATATTTTTCAGCAGTGCAATATCAGTCACTTTTCTTCTTGCAGGATCTTTCTCTTCGCGGCTCTGCCGCTCCTCAATGTCCTTTACAATAACAGTATTATAGTGCCCCTCAAAATAGATATTCAATTTCTCCGCTTTGCGATCCATCACAGCCGCATAAGGCAAACCGCCGACCTTCATATATTCAGAAAGAACTTCATCGGAATCTTTTCCTGTAATCTCACAAAACTCACGGAAAGATAGTGGAAGCATTTTAATTTCAACATATCTTCCGGTAAGCAAGGTTGCCAAATCGCCGGACAACATATAAGAATTAGAACCGGTGATATAAATGTCGATGTCGTCTTTCACATACAAGCTGTCTACAACCTTCTCGTAAAAATCCACTCTCTGAATTTCATCAAGAAAAACATAAGTTTTACGCTCCGGACTAATTCTTTCCTTGATATATGCATAGAGATTTTTGTAATCCAATAGTTCTTCATATTCAAGTTCTTCAAAATTAATGGATATGATTTGTGAAGAATCTACTCCGTTTTTTATCAATAAAGTCTGGAACTGTCCAAGAAGCGTTGACTTTCCACATCGACGGATTCCCGTTACAACTTTAATTACCTTGTCATCTTTCCAAGACAGCAATATATCAAGATATTCTTTTCTTTGAACCATACAAAGCACCTCCAATGAGATTGTTCCCATTGTGGCATATTTTATTCTTAAAATCAACAATAATTCCCATTTCGGAATTTTAGATGATTATTTTGAAAAATATTCCGTATTATTACATATGCGAATTTTCTTTGTCGCAACTACTATCTGGTCGAGCGCAAAGTCATTTTGGTGCATGTTCACAAGTGTTTTATATAAACTTAAGAAAAGTACTTGTCTCTTCTCGGTAATCACTTTCTCCATACTGTATATTTTTCTATTCAGTTTTTTATTCAGTTTTTCCAAATTTGATTTTTACTGCTTAGATTGTTACGTTGCTTTGATCGATATTAGATTTTTTGGATTTTCCAGACAAGTAATTCACATAATCATCAATATACTGTTGAGCATCATTTTTTATGCGTTTTATATTGTCTCGTGTTTCATTAAATTCGTCCTTATCTATAATGGCATCTGTATTCCCTATATACACACTTTTTTGATTATTACTATTTTACTGTAATCCAATCCAGAATTTGTCCTTTTGTATCGTTTACTTTTCTTAAATTTAAAAGCATATTTATGATTAATATGGCTTCTATATGGAATACAAATAAAATAGCCATAATGCGACTGAACTAATAAACAATTATACGGTCTACTATTCTTTCGTACAATTTCTTTATATGGCGAATCTGGATAATCATAATAAAACCTATTTGTTAAGTTCAATACCTGATAATCAAACGAGTCTTTTTTATAACACATAACATCTCCTTAGTAAAAATGGGAGAGCTTTTGCCCTCCCACTATTTCTCATCACTCGGTCACTTTTATTTTACCGTCCTGTCAGAACAGTCACAGGACTCATTTTGTGAACACTTCGCAATATTTCTCCATATGCAATATCATTTTTATCATTATAGCATTACCATTTTGCAAATCAAGATTGGCTGGAAATTTGCAATATATCATTCTCCAATTCAACTATCACTTCCATGTATTGCTTTTCATCACTCGATGGGATTCCCCAGCTAACGGAACCGGCATTTTGTGAAAAATTATTATGATACTGCAAATTATATAAAGTGGTTCGCCGACCGCATACTTCGTTTTGGTCATTCAAAATATCTTCTGTTTTAGAATCAAAAGAAAGCGATTTACCAGCTTGGGTTTCCAAAATAATATAGGTATACTCACCATCAGCTTTTGTCAATAGTGAAATATTGTCTTTCGTAACAGGGTAACTGATGCTCGTATAAAGCATTATTGCGCTAAACAATGCTATAAATGCAAGGCATACAGCAGCCACAATTTTAAATATTTTTTTGACTATTTTCTTTTTGACCGCCATTATTACAATTGCGTCATTTTCTTTTTGTGAAGTTTCTGTCTTTTCAATTTGCTTGCCCGGTTTCAAACCTTCAAATTCTGCGGCACAATCGGAACAATTTTCAAGGTGTTCCTTTACAAATACCGCTGTGTCTTCACTTAACATATTTTCAAAGTACAACGGCAATAAATCACGAACTATACTACACTCTTTTTTCATTATTGATTTCCTCCAATCTGCTTTGCATAATTTTTCTTGCCCGATGGTAAGTAACGCAAGCCCAATTATCTGTCTTGTTATATAATTCGCCTATTTCTTTAAAAGACAATTCTCCAAACACACGCCACATAAAAATTTCCTTGTAAGGTTCGGGCATTGTATGTAAGATTTTTCGTATTTGCTGAGTTTCGTCCCGTATTCCAATCTGTTCTTCAATGAAAATATTTGGGTCTTCTATACTCTGCATTTCTGTTTCGTCAACACTTGCTATTCTTTTACTTTTTTTCAGATATGAGTAGTAAGTGTTTTTCGCAATCTGGCAAATCCATACACGCATATCACACTCACCACGAAAATCCCCAATGGATTTCATTACCTTTAAAAATGTTTCGCTTGTGATTTCCTCTGCAATATATTCATCACCTGAAAGTTTTCGGATATAATGGTATACCGATTTAAAATAGGCGTTGTATATCTGCTCGAACTCCATTACTTTACCACCTCCATTCATCTATAAGACTCCGTAGATATAGAAATCTTACAAAGTGTTTTTAAAAAATTTTATTTTTTCTAATATTCTGTTTTTTCGTATTCAATCTTCTGCATAATAAAAGGACCATACATTACTACATGATCCAAAAAATTACTCAAAGCATTTCATTATAGAGTAAATCCATCTGCTCAATAAAGCTTCCCCATTCAGGGTTTGATTTTTATCCCCAGATGTTAAATAATACTGATACTTATATAATATTCTTAATGCTTTTTTATCATATCGGTCTGTTTTGTACAAATAATATATTAATTCGTACATCTGAACAACCTGCATATCATCTAATCCCGTCCCCAGCTTAGCAGCATCCTTAATTAACCTTACCGGTAAAGCATCATTTGCTGCAAAAAACATAAACCGTTTAACAGCTATAAACGATAAAGATCTTACTTCACCTCTGTCTTTTGCGTTATTTCTTGTAGGATTATATAACGAGTGAACAGCAATTTTGCTAATATAAGTATTCCTCACAGCTTCTTCAGCATTACTTAATTCTGAATCATAATGAATCGTGAGTTTTGGAGAACTATATCTCATTATTTAAAATACTCACTACTATTTCTTTCGCTTTATTTCCCGATACTATATCTTTATTTTTTACATCTTCAAGATAAACTGCAAAGTAGACTTTATTGCCATTTTCTTCAATAAAGCCAACAAACCATGCTTTCCCGTCAGTTCCCGAACCTGTTTTGCCATATAAACAACCATTGTCAAGTTCCGATATAAACATTATATTTTTCAATTCTTCCAGATTTTCAATATTAAAATTGTTCTCCCTGCCAAAAATATAATTCAGTATAACTACCTGCTGTTTCGGTGAAATTTTTAATGATGATTCTAACCAAAATCCATTAAGTTCCGGCAATGAATTAGTTCCACTTCCATTCCATTCAGATATATCGCAATTTCCATACTGTATTTCTTCCAGCATTGTATGAATATCCTCCTGACCAACCATATCTACAACCTGCCGAAAATACCATACACATGAATATTCAAAAGCTTCTTTTAATGTTAAATTTGCATTCCATGTGTCAATTGGGTATATCACACCACTATATTCCATTGTAGTTGTCTCATTTACAAGAACATTATTTTCCAACCCTGCCAGTGCAGATACAATCTTGAATGTTGACAATGGCGAAATCTCCGTTTCACATTTCTCTTTGTTATAAAAAGAATATGTATTTGATGATTCATCATATATTACAACACAACCACTAATTCCTTGAAAATATCCCGAATAATCAACAATATTATCTGCTGCAACGGGCAATTCGTTTTCTTTATCCATGTCTGTACTCTGTGTACTTTGATTTTCTGTCTCTATTTGCTGTTCTATCACAACACTATTATCTTCCTGCTGTTCACTATTTATATTTGAACACCCTGTAACTATAACAGATAATAGCACTATCACCATGAATTTAAGCTTTTTCATGTTATCTCCTCAAATCTGTCCGACTGTTCGTAATCGCAGACTGTTATCTATATCATTGGTTCCTGCACCCTTTATTACATAGCCTGTCAGCATATGGAAAACCGGAATTCCCAACATACAGATTTTTCCCCGAAAGACAAATCGAATCCTAGGGAACACTTGGTTTTTGTTTTATAACAAGATAGTCTCACATTTTCACCCAGCGGCATTGGGAAAAACAGTCTCAACATACAATTTCCGATATGGGATTTCCAGAACTTCAGCCCCGTCCAGATATTGGTTCCTCCATTTTTCGTAGTCTGTGCCGTCCACGATGTCAGTGTTGTATCGTTGACTAATGCAGTCAAATGATAGTAGGAGGTAAATATAACCATCCCCATCAGTATCTATATCATCCGGGAACTCACCATAATCGCTGATAAAATCCGCCAATTCCCTGTCCCAGGCGTCCACAGCCCCCAGCTCTATATAGCTGTCATCCTCAGCATTATATTGATACAAAGTATAAGGCCAGAACTTGTCCCCCGCCTTTCCCTGATTATGGGACCACTCCGCCTGAACAATGCCGTTGTCATAATAAGTCAGGGCAGGAAAATCAGAAAACTCCTTTCTGAAAACGCCATTCTCATAGGCATAAACCTCCTCTACCATTCCCGCCATGAAAGTGCCCTCGTTTTTCAAAATCAGTTCGTCTTCTCCATCCCCGTCTATGTCATACACTGCATAGAAAATTGTGCCGGGGATATCGAATCCGCCCTGACCGTCGGGAAACATACCTGTACGGCAATATTCATTAATAGCGGAAACGAAAGCGTCAGAAAGACCGCTTGTGTCAAAGTCCACCGGCCTACCATATGGCAGGTCGTTATTCGGTATAAGGTCAGTTTGCGAATCGTATTGTTCGTCGTTTTCTATAAACTCCGATTCAGTCACCCCATTTAAAGCCGATCCTTCCGTCTCAATGGTATTTTCTTCCTCTTTATCTGTCTGGTTGATATTCTGTTCTATCTGAGTGTCGGCTCCTATCGGTTCTTCTGTACTGTTTGAGTTTGCACATCCCACAAGCAAAACAGATAATAACACTATCATTGTACTTTTAATTTTTTTCATATTACTCCTTTGGATATGGCAAAATACTTTTTAAATGTTAAGTTAAACTACTATTTAATATTATCATATACCTTTTTTCAATTCCATAAAAAACCTTAAGCCTTGCAATGTTCTTACTACGCCGTCACATTATTCAGAACGAGACTCCAATTCAAAAGTAACTTCCCATTTACCATTCACGCTGTTTTCGGCAGTATAGAAGATTCCATATATCTGTATCTTATCCAGTTCGCTTTCATCAACAAGAAACAAGTGTTCATCAAATGATACGCTTTCTCCGTTTATCTCCTCCTGCCATCCTAATGAAAGGTCACAATCCCGCTCATTCCCTATGCTGTCTATGAGAAATGAACGCATATGCCTATCCGCATCGCTAAAGTTGCCGCGACATGTTTGTATGCGCAAAACGCCATCAGAATATCCCACTCCGGTAACGGTAAGAGCTTCTATCATGCTTTCATCCACTTCTGCAATATCCATAACAAGCCCACCTGACTGCAAAGAACCATTATCGCTTTCCCCGAAATATTGATTGTAAAGCTCACTATCTTGCCTACCTCCGCCTCCGTAAGATACTGATTTCATTTTCGGATTTTTTATAATATTATCCAATTCAATCCACTGTTTTTCGCGACTCTTATTGGTCAATATCTGATGAACGCTGAACCTTACTTTTTCACTTTTATAGCTTCCATCAGTGAATAAACTTATTTTAAAATACGCCTTATCCTCAAACTCATCATATTCCAAAAACTCACAGCCACCGGCTTCATATGATGCACCATAGCTTTTCAGATAATAACTGTCATACAAATCAATGGAACCTTTTATCAAATCTTTATCGCTTCCCTCCGCATCAGAGAAAGAAATTATAATCTCCGCCGTATTATCCTGAATATCTATAGCTTCAACCTGCATTGTGATGCCCTTGCTCGTATCGCTTGTTTCTACAGGCAGTACAAAATCCGCAAGCGCAGGAGCATATTTATCAATAATATTATAAACCAAGGGAAAGTTTCTTGCCGCAACCGGCAGCACCGTAACAGACAATAACAGCACTACCGCACATATAGCTGCTGCCGGACGTAGTATTAAAAAAGGTATACTTCTCTGCTTCCTCTTCCTTTCATCTACCTTATCAATTATATTTTCAAGGTAGTCGGAGTTTGGTAAAATATGTTCGTATGCCCTTTGATAAGAAATTTTAAATTCATCCATTTCGATTCCTCCATATCACTTATTATTCTTTTTCCAATAATTCCTTCAGCTTAGCCCTTGCCCTCGTCAAATGTGTACGCACCGTCGAAGGTTTCATTTTTAAAATTTCCGATATCTCCTTTATAGAAAGCTCCTCATAATAGAATAAATGAATGACCGTCCTATACTTAAACGGCAGCNTCCTNACCACATCAATAATCCCGTCNTCTTTCGGCTNTGCTGNCATTTCANTNTNTTCCTCAAAGTCCTCNTCNAANCTGACAACCTTCNGTCTCCATGCNGTTTTCCAGAGATTTTTGCATAAATTGACAGTTACCCGCATGAACCATGCTCTTTCATGTTCAGCATTTTCAAACTTCGGTCTTTTGACAATATAAATAGCGAAAACTTCCTGATGTATATCATCTGCGTCATATTTATTCTTGACCAATGAGTAGGCCATGCGGTACACCGCATTAGAATATTTTTCAATTACTTCTAAGTCATCTGCGCGCAATAACTTCTCCACCTCCTAATATCCATGCCCTTTCCATAACCTGCAAACTTTGGGCCGCAGGCACAAATATTGCATAACACATGCAAGCATGTGTGAAAAATTTATTTTTCACATTATCATCGCCCTCTCATTGACATTACAATTCAAGTTGGGAAAAAGCTACAAAAAAACTGCCGATATTTTCCTGCATCAGCATTCAAAATCGACAGTTATATATTTATTCAATTTCAATCGGTCCGAAGAAGTTTTCATGAAGGGCTTTTTCATATGAAATGTTTAGTCTGCCGCCACCCTCAAAATAATCTCCTTTTAATACTGCAATCGAAAAGCTATCAACAAATCCATTCTCATCCATCATAGTGACGGATGCTGTGGCATTCAGTGATTCCCCTGAATATTGAATCATTTCATCCATAGTTTCGCGCAATCTCTTTTCCGTATATCGGCGCTGTGCCCTACGCTTCGCTTTATCATCACTCACATAGTCAACATACAGATATAAATTAAAAATATATGGAAAGTCTATACAAACATCAGTATATTTAAGCTGTGGAAAATAAATATTATCTGTCAGGGAATAGTTCACCCTTTCGTCAAACATAACTGATGTCTCAGGTACACCAGACTTTGAAAAAAGACTATATTCCTTAAAATAAAGAACACTGTCATCTTCCCTGCACCCCGGAATCTCTGCTATCATCTTATTCCAGAATTTCTGCTCATAATGCTCTTCCACCAAATCAGAAAAGTAACTCTTGATAAAACCGTCTATCCGCTCCGAAGGCTGCCAATTTCCATAATAATAATTATTGAACGCAAAAACGCAATCCTGTCCATAGGCATCCTGATAAGTTAACTCCCATTCCGTATAATATGTAATGATTTCAGTTTGCTTATGTTCCTCGAAAAAATGGTCTTCCTTATCCACGCCTTCGGATAGCAGATAATCTTCTCCGAAGCAGTTACTTAATTCCTGCTCGCATATCTCCGGCATAGGGTCATCCTTGTACACTTCTTTGGTTGTCGCACAACCTGACAAAATACCAATCAATGAGAGGCATAGGATACATAAATATTTTCGATACAGCATTTTTTTGTTATTCATATTTTTCTTTACCCTATTTAATGCTACTCCTGATTCTTTCTCAAAATATCCAAACTATGATTCGTAGCTCCTATCAGATCCTGACGCTCGCATATGGCAAAATGATATTTCATCCACATCTCAAATGTGGCGTCATCCATTTCATCAATGTACTCCCTCATATAATTGGTAGCACCGTCAGCAGCAATAATTTTTACTCTCTCAATATTATCAAATTTTGAATTCAGTTCATTGATTTCTTCTATCCTTACCATTTCAAACAGGTCTTTTTCCTCAGATAAACATCTGAAATCCTCGGTCAGCATATGGTTGTTTATACATTCCCATATTTTTCCGGCTTTGAAGGTAAACTGAATCATGGTTGCTTCATTCATACAGTATGCTGCAAAAATATGTCCGCCCTTTTTCGTAACTCTTATTGCTTCTTCCAAAACTTTTTCCTTATCCTCTTTCGTGTACATATGATACATTGGACCCAGCACCAATGTCATATCAAATGTTTCATCTGCAAATCCGGACAAATCAAGTGCTGTTCCCTGATGAGTTCTTATATTATCTATTCCGGCTATTTTGGAATTCATAATCTCTAAGTTATGAGTTATTAATTCCAATGCATCTACATCATGTCCTTCTTTTGCAAGCGCTATGCTGTATCTTCCGGTTCCTGCACCCACTTCCAGTATTTTTTTCTTTTCAGCAGTTCCCATAATTTCATGAATGTATTTCATCGTAGTAAGATATTCTACCTGCCCATGCCTGCTTAAAAGCCTTCCTTCTTCATCATAATTTGAGTAGTAGTTTTCTAAATAATTCATATTTTTTGTCCTCACAATTATATCTAATGTCATTGTAATTTCTTTTCCATAATTTCATAGACCAGTATAACTCCTCCTGCACATTCCAATATGCCATGGTCTATCGTTTTATATCCCAAGTTATAATACAATTTACAAGCAGGTAATGAGGCGTCTAGTTCCGCCTTGTCGTATTGCTTTCCAATTTTCTCTTCCAACTTTTTCATGATAAAAGTACCAAATCCTTTTCCCTGAAACTCCGGCAATACATATACTCTTGTAATATGATTTTCTTTTATGGTTCCTGTTCCTATTATTTTGTTATTCTCCAAAATGACATAGACACTCTCATTTTTAATGTCTGCTCCAATATTATCTTCATTATGTAATTCACAAAACATATCTACAATCTCAGGAAGATAATATTTCGGATATACTTTCCTAATTGTATCCTGTGCTATTTCGCATATCTCCTTTGCATCTTCAGTATTTGCCAATCTGTATTCCATAATGCTTGCCTCCATAAAAACACCATCAAACAGTTATTCTAGCGTTTGATGGTGAATCATGATAATCCCCATATTTATTACTCTTTCACTTTCACAACATAACATTCATCCTGACAGCATCTTCCCTCATTTTTAAGCAAGAATTGAAACTCATCATATTCAGTCATATGATTCGCTTTCAAAATCTGCCCTATGTTCTGCCGCTCCGACGGTATGACTCTTTGACATACCCAGCGATAACTCCACTCTTTCCCAATCTTATACTGATTCTTTTTGATAAAATCCGAGATGATAGGAGGAGCTTCATAGCTTTTTACGGTTTTCGGAATTTCAATTTCATATTCGTGTTGCTGCTCATCATAATACAAATATCCAACCGTTTTTCCATTATAATAGGCATTTTTAATTGCAAACTTTAACATATCGCTTCCACCTCTCCCAAATCATCTCCCATATTTTTTCCAGATATTCTTTAGACAAAACCTGTTCCATCCCTTCCATTAATA
This sequence comes from Lachnospiraceae bacterium, assembly GCA_014804495.1. Lineage (GTDB taxonomy): Bacteria > Bacillota > Clostridia > Lachnospirales > Lachnospiraceae > UBA3282. Next base: position 18,804 of record JAAUZS010000086.1, on the reverse strand, counting down.
TCTCTTTATGTTCTTCTTTTAATTCTCCCGCGAAAAATTTCTGACCTTTCGGAAGTAACTGCAAGTTATACTCTAAAGATTTCGAGCCAATAAAATTATTCACAGCTCTATCTTCTAATATATCAAATTTTCTCACATTTTCCAAATTATCATAGCATGAAAATAAAAGAGACAATCCATGATCGAATAATGGAGCAAGACGCGGCTCTTCCTTTTCATCTATCAGTACTTCTACATTTGCCCCATGTCTGTCTCGATTGCAAATTAAATAATCTACGACAAACATTTGATAAATATATTGCTCCCATCCATATCTTTTTGCAAATTCAAGAGGACTCTCTTTTTTCTCTCTGTATAACTCATAAAAAGTGTCAAAAACAATCTTCTTCTCGTTTTCTTTTCTAAAATTAACAGACCTCGCTATATATCCTTCCGTCTCCTGTTCATCAATACAAAGTTTTGCAAAAACAAGCTGATACCTTAAATGCGGAATCTCCAATATATCCAATAGTCTTGATACAATCAGCTCATTTACACATTCATGTCCAAATATACCTCGATAACTGTCATAATTTGACATCTTATAATATATCCGAATTCCATCCTTTTCTTCATATGCTTTCAAAAAACAGCCGGGAGTTCCGATTGATATTTTTTTATTTTCCCAGTCCAAATACCTTAAGTCCTGAAGTTCTTTTATAAAATCGTTCATTCTTGTTTCTCCCAAACTTCTTTTTATGTTTATTATCTCGCATAAATAAATCATATTCATACATTTACTCATTGTCAATCACAACTTAGTTTTTTGCAACAATTGGCTAAGTCGTGATTTGTGTTACGTAATATATAAAAGAACCTTGCAAGAACAAATCCCACAAGGCTCTGAAATCAACTTTATTCTTTTTTAACTTAAGGCGCCAACCGGTTAGGGCTGCGGAACAGGAACATCGCATCTTTGATAGAAAGATTAAAAATCAGCATTGTAAGTCTGTCTATACCGAGTCCGAATCCGCCGTGGGGAGGACAACCGTACTTAAAGAATTCAAGATAGAACTTGACATCCTCGGCAAGTCCTTTTTCGTCAGCCTGCTTCTTAAGTACATCATATCTGTGCTCGCGCTGAGCGCCAGTGGTAATTTCCACGCCCTTCCATATAAGGTCATACCCCAACGGAACCCCAGCCTCGTCTCTCATGTGATAGAATGCTCTGTTTTCGGCATTAAATCCGATAACAAATAAAAATTCGTGACCGTAATGTTTTTTCACCCATTCATAACTAAGCTTCTCCGCCTCCGTGGTCATGTCGCCTTTTTCGGAGTCATCAATCTTATATCCGAACTCTTCCTCCAACGCTTCATAAAGCTTGCTAAGCTCTATAACCGGAAACGGTGCAGTAGGAACTACTACATCAACGCCATACAGTTCTTTTATCTGCTCTCCGTAACGTTCTTTAATGGCTGTAAGACCGGCAATCAAAACTTCTTCTTCAAGCTTCATAACATCTTCAACGCCGTTGATATAGCTTACCTCAAGATCAAGGCAGGAAAACTCAGTTGCGTGTTTGCTGGTAAAAGACTTTTCTGCCCTAAATACCGGCCCCACCTCAAATATCCGCTCGAAACCGGAAGCCATCGCCATCTGCTTATAAAACTGCGGGCTTTGCGCAAGATATGCGGTAGTATCAAAATACTTTACTTCAAACACATCGGAGCCGCTTTCGCTTGCCGCACCAATAAGCTTAGGCGTATGGATTTCTATAAACTCTTTATCAAGAAGATAATTTCTGATAGCGGCAACAAAAGCAGTCTGCACTTTATACATTAGCTGGTTTTCATCTGTTCTTAAGTCTATCCAACGGTAATCTATTCTCTGGTCAATACTTGAACGCTCCACCGCAGCCTGTTTTTTGGTTGCCGGAATATAGCTGCGTGAAATCGGAAGCGGGGAAGCTATGCTCTCAATCTTTATTTCGTCAGGAATAAGCTCCACTCCGCCCATTTTAACATACTCATTTTCCACTACTTTACCTACCACTGTAATAACAGAATCAGCAGTCAGCTTTTCAAAATCCTCCACCAGTTCAGGATGCGCGTCTTTTTCCAAAGTTACCTGCAATTTTCCGGTAATGTCTTTTATAACAACGAAAAGCATTGCCTTTCCATTGCGGACATTCTCGACAAATCCCTGAACCTTTACGATTTTTCCGTTTGCACTTTTTACATCACAAATTTTAGTCCTTTCCATTTTTCCAATCCTTTCTTATGCCTTTAATATATGCTTTTTATATTCCTGTTTTCTCTCATACATCATTGCATCTGCCCGTTTCATCGTACTGTACAGACCGCCTCCATCTATGCCCTCCTGATAGATTGCATAGCCCACAGATATACTGACTGTCACAACGAATTCATTTTTGTTCAGTTCCTGTATATCCTGTTCAAGCATATTCAGTTTTTCGTTGATTTCATCTAAGGAAATATATGGTGCCCATGCACAAAATTCATCTCCGCCGATTCGGTAACACTTGCCCTCCTGTGCAAAAATTTTCTTTAAAGCATCAGCAGCCATTTTAATATACTGATCTCCATAGTCATGACCATAAGTATCGTTGCATTTCTTTAAATCATTCAAATCAAACATATAAACAACTGTCGGAAGTATTTTTTCCTCTCCGGTTTGTTTGTCCGGCGCCATGCGCTTTTCCAAATCCTCTCTGAAAGCAGTACGATTTGAGAGCCCTGTCAGTTCATCCGTAAAAGCAAGCTTGCGATATAGTTCGCTCTCTCTTGCCTGCTCCATCAGTTCACTGGTTCTTCGTACATTTGTAATTCCCATCACTATTATATAGATTAAAAATCCGATACTTCCCAAAGGCATACTTTTATTACTGATACGGAAAAGTGCCAGTTCCAGTACAGTACTTATCAAGATGATCATTACACAGATACTGTTGATCCTAACATGACCGGTGAACTTGTTCACCACTACTTCCTGAATAGTCATTGCCACAATAACCGCGACAAACAGCAAGAGGGAAATATGCGTCAGCAACAAAGTCTCCCTCAGATCATATATTCCTATAATCTGCAGAATAACCCGCATGGCAATTACTGCACAATTAATATAGCAGCAAAAGCTCCACAGCTTACTCTCTCCATTATGGTACATATGGCGCAGAAACAATATAAAAGGAATCGTCATGGTCATCAACGTCAGATGAGACACAAATACAACTATCGTGCTGCATGGGAAAAACCAATCCACTATCTGCGTTTCAATGCCGGACCAGATACCCAGCATAATTGCAAATATGGCAAACTGTATAATAGTCTCCGCATCCTGTCCTTTTTTTACCACGAAAATGCCGTACAACAGCATAACCATACCTGCTAATGCAATCATTACGGATAAAACAAGCCGTGCAAACCGTTCTGACAGGATTTTATTCTCTATCTCCTGATATGTACCATAGAAAAAGTTTCCCTTAGGTTTGCCGTCACGGTAAACCGGAGTTACCTGAAATACGATTTCTTTGCCGGCATCGTCTTTCGTCAGAGAAATCACATTCCAACAAAAACCCACAGTTTTAACCGGTCTGTCATTTTCTCCTTTTAGTGTATACACTCTGTTTCCGTCAATAAATACCTCCAAGTACATATGTACGGTATTATACACGATTACTTTCCCGTTCGTGTTCTCATCAGGCAGGATACACCTATAATAATATACATCACCATCCTGTGTCATCTCCATTTGGTCATCCCATATGATAACCTCTTTATCCACAGTCATGTTTTCTATATTATTGCAAAAAGAAAATGCGGCAAGACAAGCATATATAATTCCTATCAGCAATACTGCAAAATAAATTCCTGTAACCCGCTTCTCCAATTGTATCACTCCCTGTTCTTGCTTTTCATTAGTTAATTACAAGATAAAAAATCCCCCACTTTACGGTGAAGGATTATACTTTCAACCCGATTAATTATAAATTCTAGCAAGCACAAAAAGGAAAGTCAATAGGGGTTTTCAGCCTTTCACCCTTTCCTTAATCTTGATACACGCTCTTGTATGTTACGTTCAAATTCTTCTTCTGAAAAAGACGGATCCTTTGTCTTTCTCCATATATCACAGGGAACGCAGTCACAATCACCACAGCCTTTCAGTCCTTTTTGATTAAGGGAACATTCATATATAGGGCACGCCTGCCCTTCCGGGGCATGAAATACTTTCCCCAGGCTTTCATTACATCCTTTACACATGTTCCCATAGCATCCACATGTTGAACAATCCGTACCACAACAGCTTAATTTATTCTTCACATCTTTACCCTCCAGAATTTCACGTTGCTTTTTCTTGCTTAACCCTCCAATCACAAGCTGATAAGACTTGTCCAGTAAGTCTTTTAATAAATCATCCGGCACTTCACCATCAGGTTTAATGGAATTCCAATGCATTTTGTTCATATAGAATCCGGGAATAATGTCTTCATACTGCTGNCGCAGAAAATCCCCCTCAGCCGGTTCCAGTTTCAATGTAATGTAATATGGTTTATCATTCTCATCCAGACAAACCGCCGCGAACATCTTTCCACCTATATGGTAGCGAATCCAGTTCCAATCTTTTTGAAGATCNTTNGTCACTCCTGTTTTGCTTANCAAATATTCATCAATCCATGTGTATCTCATNCAGTCTTCTCCTCCATTATTAANAAGTTAAATACCACCCTCATATTTCTTTTTCATAAGTTCAATGCTTACTTCAATCTCTTTTCGGATTTCCTTTGGTTCCAGTAATTCTGCCTTATCCCGAAAAGACAAAAGCCAGGTTATCAAATTCTCCTTATCCGTATAGTCTGCTTGAAACAGAAGTTTTCCGTCTTCCNGCTNNCTGAANCTTCCACTTCCANACTCCTCTACCANTCTCCATTTGCATTCCGGTTCAAACAACNCNTTAACTTTTATNCCACCNGGAAATATTCTTTCATCNCTTAAATCCGGCATTGNCGCNTGTCTTTTCGNAAANATNNGCTCTGATATTTTNAGNTTATCNATNCGGTTNANTTTAAACANGCGGAAATCCTGNCGCTTCTTGCACCATCCCCATACATACCAGCTTGNCCATCGAAATATCAGATAATATGNCTCTATNCATCGGNCTGACTCGCCTTTTGGCGAATAATAAACAAATTCCAATTCTCTGCATTTGTCAATCGCNNCACGTATCAACTCGATTTTGGGAGCAAGNGAATCTTTATACCATGAAGATAAATCAATTAGTACCGACTGGTTTCCAANCATAAAATCNGAATAACCNGCTGACAGTTTATCCATCAGCTTCCCATAGCGGTTTGTTCCGTTTACACTNTCCAGACTGCGGAGTCCNGCAAGTATATCCNGCATTTCCCCCTGTGTAAACAGCATTTTATNCAATCTTATAGTTCTCCATNATCGAGATGCCGCCATTNACTCCCTGNTTNGTTACAATGGGNATTCCGGCTTTACACAANTCTTCAACATCNCTGTTTATGGTTCGTCTGGAAACTTCAAACTGTTCTGCAAGATAAGGCGCCGTAACCGTATCTTTTTGTAAAAGTATTGATAGAATCCCGATTTGCCTGTCTATCTTCATTGGCTCTCCTTTAACANTATTNATTATACTANNNNAAACANGTCAGCTGTATGTCATGTTTTAATTATAAAAAATAATATCATNNATTATTCTTTNTTTCAATTATCNCTTATCCGAAACCAAACGTCAAAATTCATNCTAAAAGAAAGTCTAAAAGAAAGTTTTTGTAAAACTATTGACATAGAAACTTAAACATCTTAAAATATATCANACTGATATATCANNCTGTTATATNTAATTNCATTATGGAGGTTTTCATTATGACNAGNCAACNANTAAGAAAGCTGCTGCTAATAACTTCTCTNCTCCTGTTTCCTGTCACGCTATATTATTTCAGCCCCGCTTTAATCATAAATGCAGGACTGAACAGAATAATCAATGGAAGNTTTATTGTATTTGCTTTAATGCTTTTGCTTTCTATACCTTTTGGAAGATTGTTTTGCTCTTATTTATGTCCGGCAGGAGGATTGCAGGAATGTGCATTTGCAGTCAATGAAAAAACGCCNNCGCAGGGNTGGCGGAATTATATAAAATTTGTAATATGGGGCATTTGGCTGTTCGTAGTTGCTCTNTGTTACTTTCATAGNGGAGAAATTATAGCAATAGATTTTTTCTTTGAAACAGAGAACGGAATCTCCGTTTCTTCCATTCAGAGTTATATTATNTATTACGGAATTATTTGCCTGATATTGATTCCCTCTATTTTATTAGGAAAACGNGCATTTTGCCATTACCTTTGCTGGATGGCTCCGTTTATGATATTGGGAACAAGACTCCGTAGAATTNTGCATCTTCCGGGAATACATATNAGGGCAGACAAAANAGAAAATTGTGTANCCTGTGGAAAATGTAACAAAATCTGCCCTATGGGTATTGATATAATGAGCGAAACAAANCNNGGNATAATCAGCAATCAGGAATGTATCCAATGCGGCGCATGCATTGATAACTGCCCTAAAGCCGTCTTAGCTTTTGGAATAATTGAAAGAAGGGAAAATGAAAATGGCAAATGAAAAAAAGATTGATTGTGTAATTTTAGGTTTATTAAGTCATGAAGAATTAACGGGATATGAAATCAAGAAACGNATAGATACCACTCTGAAATATTTTTGGAACGCAAGCTATGGCAGTATATACCCTGCCCTAAATGATTTAGTTAATCGCAGTCTGGCTACGAAAAGAGAAGATACCAAAAATAATAGGAATAAACTGATATATACCATAACAGAAAACGGGCGTGATTATTTGAAAAAATGGCTCACATTGCCCGTTGAAAAAGATGAACTTCGTTATGAAACACTATTAAAATTGTTTTTTGGAAATGAGCAGGGTGAAGAACAGGCAATTTCTCATATTGAAGCATTTGAAAAAAAAATCGAAGAAGAATTGCCCAACCTTTTACATGCGGAAAAAATCTTAAATAAATGTCTGGATGATGATAGTACACACAAATATTATTTGCTTACGGTAGAGTTTGGGATAAAAACTTATCAGACATATTTGGAATGGTGCAGGGAAGCAAAAAAACTTTTGGCGGGAGGATAATATGGATTACACAATACATGAAATACAAGAACATGAATATCCGCTACTGGATAATTTTTTATACGAAGCGATTTTTATTCCGGATGGTATTGAACCGCCACCCAAAACAATTATCACATCTCCTGAATTACAGGTTTATGTCTCACGCTTCGGAGAATCAAAAGATGACATCGGATTAGTGGCAGAGGTTGACGGTCAAATTGTAGGCGCCGTCTGGGTTCGCATTATGAATGATTACGGACATATAGATGATGAAACGCCCTCTTTGGCGATTTCGCTTTATAAAGAGTATCGAAAATTGGGCATCGGAACGGCCATGATGAAAAAAATTATCGACTTGCTAAAATCACATGGATATAAACGTGTTTCCCTTTCCGTTCAAAAAGCCAATTATGCAGCCAAGATGTATCAAAAGGTCGGGTTTGAAATAATAAGGGAAAATGAGGAAGAATACATTATGGTATGTTATCTATAAATTCTTCTTATTTTTTCCATTTACTGACTGCCCGACCTGAATTGATTGGTTAGGTTAAAACATTTATTCGTATATTCAATAAAAGAAGTAATATCACTTAGAATTCCTTCTTTTAACTTATTACTCGTCTCAATTGCAAGGTCAAATTGCGCTTTTGTAATATCATGTTTATCCAATGCTTCTTCAAGTTCATCCATATCATCGACTATAATAGTTCCGTCCGGGTAAACAACTAAGTCCAAATATAAATCATCAAAATATGGAACTCCATCTATATCAATTCCCTGAGCCGCTATCATGTCAATATACCATAATAAAATTTTTCCATCTTCATTCATCATAGCAGTAATGCAATACCAGTCATTTTCCGGTAAAATAGATAGCCATTTGATTCCTCTATCGCAAACTACAATGTCCTGTCCGTTAAACTTCCAAATCTGCGGTTCACTTACTTCTCGCACATCTATAAGACCAATATAGCCTGTAAGAAACTCTGTATTTATTCTTTTTCCATGCATATCTTTTGAAGTTATACATTTCCACTCATCATAAGATAACCGACTTCTTTTCATCATTTTCCCCTTATCTGCAAATATTTCCTGACAACATATTTTTTCCGGAAATTGCTTTATATTGTACTTTTATCTCTGTCTTGATATCTTACCATATAAATGCTCATTATTCTATAAAAACATAGCAATTAACTTACTTTACAAACCGCCCTATTTCCACCTCAGAAAGATTATGATATCATTATATCAAAGCCACAGAAACGATAGAAGTATATCATTCCACGCAAACAGGAGGAAAAGATAATGATACCAACAAGGGAAACTGCGGAAGAATTACTACGTGATGCGGAAACTTACAATCCGGGAGCGTGGGTAGAACACAGCCATGCGGTGGCAATGTGCGCAGAAAAGATTGCCGCAGCCTGCGGAGACATGGATCCCGAAAAAGCCTTTGTGCTTGGACTTCTCCACGATATAGGGCGCAAATTCGGAGTCAAACATATGGGGCATATTTATGACGGATATCGCTATATGACAGAGTTAGGATATGATGAGGCGGCCCGGATATGTCTCAGTCATTCTTTCAGTATTCAGAAACTGGAAGACTATATAGGAAAGTGGGATATTTCTGAAGAACAGCAGGCTAAACTACGTAAGCTTCTGAACGAGATGGTATATGACGATTACGACAGGCTGATTCAGGTCTGCGATTCTCTGGCAGGAACTGAGGTAGTTGACATGGAGGAGCGCATGGCGGATGTTAAGCGGCGCTATGGCGCTTATCCACAGGATAAATGGGATAAGAATCTGGCATTAAAAGAATATTTTGAGGAAAAAATGCAGCAGGATATATACAAAGTTGTGGGACGATGATTCAGTCATATTTTCCATAGCGCACTTCCTCATATGCTTTGTGCAGCTGCTTCATTTCTTCATCATCTTTTAATCCGGCGCCTTCCTCAATCTCAATGGGGGATTCGTGGGGCGCCGGTCTGTCTTTCCTGTGTTTTCGTATCATTTTACGGTATCTGCGCTTTATCCTTTCCGCCGCGCTGTCTGCACGGTGGAACCCATTCGCCAGCAGTTCTTCTCTGTCGGATTTTTCTTTGTCTTTTATCTCCTCTATGATATCCCCATTCTCATCACGGCTGTTCTTAAAATCCTTAAATACCTGCCTGATTGCCAGAATGATTACATAGACAATAACCAGAATACAAATAGCAGACATCACCCAGAACAGTATATTCGCTAATTCCGAAGATTCAGGCGCCGGTTCGTCTCCATACAACATATCCATCATATTCATGCCGCCGGGCGATGCTTCGTCAAATTCCATTTGCCCCTGGTCTTCATATGGCACAAACTTCACGCCTTCAAACCATCGGCTGATATCTATATACTGTCTGTGCTTTGCCATGAAAACAGATGGAAGAATGCTTACCAACAGCAACATAGAAAAAAGCAAAAGCATAAAAAAACCTACACCATACAAACGTTTTGTAGGAATTCCCTTTATCCTCTTATTAATATCCAGATATGACCGGGTTGCACGAAAATATGTAGTAATCAATGCCAGAAAAAGATAAACAATAGCGCTATAAAATGCCATATCACATAACGCCTTTGACTTTAAAAATAATCCAAGCACATAAACTACGACAAAATACCACAAAAGCGACAGCGACGGAGTATCCAGAAATTCCTCCTCCTTTGCTGCCAACGGTTCACTTTCTTTCCTACGGGGAGCTTCCTTTAATCTGCCTTGCAGTCTCTTTAGTGCAACATAAAATGTCTCAACAGACATTCCAATACAATAGCAGACAGCATAAGCTCCGAAGTCGTTAAATAATGCAGCCGTACTCCATACACCCGCTAACAATGCCACACATATCACTATGTATGCGGCAAAATATTTTATACGCCTCGCTGATACTTCGGTAACTATAATAGGAATCGAAATAAGCAGGCATTTTATATATAATACGCCGTCTCCCGCCGGGTCCGACAACCCTGCAACCGCATACATAAACGGGATAATCAGAGCAAAAATAAGTGTGGCATGGGCATATCCCATTATTTTCATGCTTCGGCTTGAAATCACCCTCTCTCCACCTCCTTGATCAATACCTGTACATTGTCCTTGCTTTTAATGGCATTTATATTATCTCTCTGAACCGTCTTTTCACCTCTGTACATAGGCACCACGACTAAAGTCTGATACTCCCCTACGCAATCCCTGATACAATCCATAAGCTGCTGATTCAGGTTTTTCGAGATAAATATAAGAAGCGTATCCTGAGAAAGAGACTTTTTTGAAAATGTAACTGTAAAAAGTTCCTTTACCAACTGCTCAAAATCCTTATTTTTAGTTTCAGTATTGTATTCCGCAAGCATGCGCTCAAGTCCGGTCAGTGCACTTTTGCTGTTCGTCGGCATCATTATCTGCCCGTCACCATTATAAGAAAAGCCAACTTCAATGCTCTGCCCAAGAAGCTTTCTGACCAGAGTCGCCGCCATAGCTATGCTTTCTTCTACGAGTTCCTCGCGCTTTATTATACCTGTGTCTTCCACATCGAGAAAAATCATCGCTTTTTGGGACTGTACGGAGTCATAGGTATTGACCATCAATGAACCCGTTTTGGCGCTTGCTTTCCAGTTGATTGTCTTCATCGGGTCGTCTGTCGTGTAGCTTCTTATCGTGCGAAAAGCAAACGGGTCTTCGTAGAGCCGCTTCGCACATTGAAGCGTTCCCAGCATCTGCTCGCATACTGTTATCACTTCTGACATGTTTGTCATTTTTGGATACACATATATTTCCGCGGGAGTTTCTATCCCTTTTTTATAGTACTTTCCATAAAGCAGGGTATGCGTTGTGATTTCCGCATCACTTATCGTATATCTGCCGCGCTTTTTACATTTCACAGGAATTTCCCGCGTAATCTTCTGTCTGCCCAGTATCGCATAAACATCCCTTTTATAAATATAATCGCTGACATTGGTATTGTCAGCATTCGTAAAGTCAAGTTCTTTTTTGGTGCGAAATCCCACTTCAAGAACAGGAACAGGTATGCCCTTTCTGTTCTCAATAACCTCATAAAGTTTTGTATCCTGCCCAGCATAAACGTAAGCAGACTCAAACCACAAATTCACCAAAACATTTTTTGACCACCGGAATCTATAATAGTTCTCCCATAGTACGCCCACTATCAGAATCCCAAGCAATAAAAATAGTATCATCTTTTTGACCAGTCCTCTGTCGGCAGTTCAACACTGTTTAAAATTTTCGTAACAACGGCGGCTTTTTGTGACTCATCAAATTCGCCAATAAGCCTATGGCACAATACACAGTGCGCCACTTCCTTAATATCCTCAGGTACCACGTACTCCCGTTCCTGCACGAGCGCATAGCCCTGTGACGCACGCAGTAACGCAAGTGTTCCTCTCGGACTCACACCCACATTATTTTTTCTGGTTTCCTGTACCAATGCAACAATATAGTCACGTAAATCAGCATGTACATATACCTGACGGCATGCGTTCTGCAATTCCTTTATATCCTCCGCGCTGCATACCGGTCCTATCTCGGCAAGCGGCTCTGCGTTGATAAAGCGTTCTATCATCTGACGTTCTTCGCTAACCGTCAGACCTCCCATACGAATCTTCATGATAAATCGGTCAAGCTGCGCTTCGGGAAGAGGAAAGCAGCCGATTGTTTCCACCGGATTCTGCGTAGCTATGACAAAAAATGGAGCACCTAAAATCCGTGTCTCTCCGTCCACGGTCACCTGTCCTTCCGCCATACATTCAAGAAGACTTGACTGTGTTCTCGGCGTGGCTCTGTTTATCTCATCCGTCAGTAAGATGTTTGTAAATACAGGACCTTCCTTAAATGTAAACGCCGCTTTCTCCTGATCAAAAAATGACAGCCCCGTCACATCGCTTGGAAGCAGGTCAGGCGTAAACTGTACCCTGTCAAACCTACAACCCATGGACTTCGCAAGAGCTTTTGCAAGCACTGTCTTTCCCGTTCCCGGAACGTCCTCCAAAAGCACATGTCCGCCTGCTGCGACGGCAGCAAGCAATAGTCTTGTCACCTCGTTTTTACCGATAATTACTTTTGAGACGTTTTCTTCGATTTTTGTAAGTATTTTTCCTGATAATATGCTGTTCATTTCCATTAATCACCTCGTTCGTGCTGAAATCATTTATACTTCTACCGACATCACATATATCTGACACGGATTTGCCTCATCCCACAATGTCGGAAACACTTCAAATTCTTTGAAGCCAAGGCTGATATAAAACCTGTTTGTATCATCGTAATCCGCATATCTACCCATCTGCACTGTCTTTACCTGTAAAAATGAGTATCCTTTTTCATGGGCAATATCCTTTGCAATCATAAACATTTTTCTGCCTATGCCTTGTCTGTGATACTCCTTCAAAACTCCCATTACCGCAAGTTCTAAAGTATCTTTTCCGGTCTCTTTCAAACACAGGAACCCAACATATTCTTCATTATCAATTGCCCCAATACATATCTGTTCTGCACTCTCATTAATATACTGTTCTCTGGCTTCCCCAATTCCAAACCAATCCGGTAATGCTTCTAAGATTTTACGGACAACTTGTTCTTTAATCTGAGGTTCATATATTTGTTCAAATTTCATTAAAATAGCACTTCTCCTAAATATTTATCGTGTGGAACTATTAAGCAATAGTTTTTCCATAATCAGATTTGTATTTTCTTCTATGGATCTTGTCCCGTCAATTCGTATGATAGGACATTTTAAAAGCTTTACCCATTCTTCAACAGTGTCCTCCGCTCTGGACTCAACAAAATTAAAGAAATTTTCTTCTTGTTCGTACAAGTCACCTCCTAATAACATTCTATTACCAAACTTCTGAAAAGAGCGATTTTTAACTCGTTGCAGTCGAATGTCTTTTGGAGCATCAAGCAATATAACATGCTGAAAAAAAGAACAAATAGCTTCACCATAATCTCCTTTAACAGAAGCAAGAATAAAGTTTTCATGTGTTTTCACTTCATGTAACAAAAGTTTTTCGACTTCTTCACGAGTACGTGGGGAAGTATATAAGTTATCAGAGTCTGTCATTGGAAAATAAAGGGTTTCAATGTCTATAAAATGAAAATGCAATTTCTCTGCAAGTACTTTTCCAAGAGTGCTCTTTCCAGTACCATTTAAACCACATATAATAATTCCCATAAAATCTCCCCAAAGCTGGCAAACTATATTTTTTATGTTAAATGAAACTCATTTTATGCCTATCCCTTTCAAAACTTCTGTCGTTGTTTTACTTGTATTCATAAATTCCAAATCACATTTATCGTATGGTATAAGCTGATTATTTTCCAGCTTTATCAGTTCATAATTTTTTCTAATTCTGTCTGTGTTTTCTATTATTGATTTTTTTATAGACGGCTTATCTATGTTCTCGGCATTACCAATGATATTTTCCAGTGTTCCAAATTTTCTTAAAAGCAAAGCAGCCGTTTTAATACCGATTTTTTCTGCCCCTTTTATATTGTCCGCAGTATCGCCCACCAGAGATTTAAAATACGCATACTGATCAGGGTAAATACCATACTTATCAATAATGTATTGAGATGAGCATATCATAGTTTTGTCACCTCGATATCTTAATATTGAAACACGTTCACTAATCAACTGAAAGAAATCGCTGTCAAAAGAACTTATAACAATATTAGTGTTATCACAAAAAGACAATGCATAACTCGTTATCATATCATCGGCTTCACAATCGGTTGTTTCTATGTAGTTTATGCCCAAATAATCCAATGCTTTATAAACATCCGGCAATTGTGAGAACGGATTTTCTTCTTCATCGACCATACTATAGTCAATTCTATTCGCTTTATAATCAGCATCTATTTCACAACGACTGTTTTCGTGTTCTCCATCGAATACAACAAGAATATGTGTAGGTCTAACCTTTCTTATTATCTTTAACAATGCTCCTACAAAGCCAAGCGTTCCTTGTATTGCTTTGCCATGACTATTAACAATCCTGGCCGGCATACCATAAAACATTTGAAAAAGCAAATTACTGCCATCAATTATCAATAACTTATCCATATATTTTCACCTTTCCTTTATATTACTTACAAGCCAAATATATGGGGTAAGTTCTTTCGTTTATCATTATAAATAGACTTCGATTATTATATATAAAATATTATAAAAATGTTATCTTTTGCGAGCAGCAATTTCCCCCACGCAAAAAAGTTTCTAATAACTCTACTGTAACAGGTCTTTCAAACATAGTACTCCAAACAGTTTCATGGAAACCCAATGTACAATTACAAAAAACCGGAGAAGCTACATATTCACCATTGACTAAAGCACAATCACATCCTTTACCACGATTATATGTCAAAATAAATCCGTTTGCTGCAGGAATACATTCAGCGCCCGTATGCCTGCTGATTATTTCAGCAATATTTGACATATCACTTTTTCCGTCCAGTTCTTCTTTCAACCCATTCACATAAGGTAATAAATTTCTTTTTGCACAGTTTCCTCCACACTTTTTTAATAGTTCAATATAATTTTGAGACCGCTCATCGCTTTCAATTACATTAAATAAATCACTCAGCCAACACTTCAAATGATCCATTATGTATTCCTCCTTAGGCAATTTACTTATTCATTCTTTTATCCATGATTCCATATTTCCGTTTTTCTCATCGCCAAGCATGCTCCATACATACTCCGGCGACTCTGCATATAACTCTGACTCTTTATCCTGCAACAATTCATAGGTCATTGTTTTTAACAGTTTTTTTAGTGCAACTTCATTGGAGCAATTTTCTTCTTCACTGATGCGGTGCACTAAATAAAGGGATATCGCCTGTATTGATTTATTAATATTAACACTTGATGCTTTCATCCCACAATCTCCCTTCTGATTTTTTTAAATTGAAGCTTTTGAATTGCAGCACTTGTTCCAAAAAAATATTGCTTAGGTAAGTTCTCTGGTTCCAGTTCCTTTATTAAAGCATCTAATAATTCATCTGAATAATTTGCTGCAATTAATTCTTCCTTATATGAATTAATTACAGTAACGGTATTTTCATCTGCTGTCGGACCAATCACAATATCATAATCATGAACAGAGTTATCTGAATCCCGATTCATCAAGATAAATCGTACCCACTCCCTGTTTGCTTCCTTAAATACCTTTATCTTCAAATTTTCCGGATTATCAATACATCTGTCATCAAATTCCAAATTATATCTGTATGCATGAAATGTTTTTGTTCTATATTTTGGATTTCGCTGTCGTATCTTAGCCTCTCTTGCTTCAAGTATACGCTTGTTCCTTCTGGCAATATTTTCTGCATGGATTTTTACTGAAGTAGCGTAAAATCCTTTTCCAAAATCTTTATATCCCTTACCCATTGTCACTTCGATTTCATTGATATCATAGGTTGTTCCATGGAATAAGTCCTTCATGTCATGCACCCTCCTCTATTGCATAAATATAAGACTTCAAATCCTTTAAAATACCTTTTATTCCCATAGAATTGTATTCCTCATAACAGGTATCAATATAGGAAAGCAAATCATATTTATCTAAAATATCACTGACTTTACTAAAATCAATATTCCATTCCTGTTTCATGCAGTTGGCAATTGTTATCTGCATATTTAATACATTGTCAGTTCTGGTCATAATGATGTCCTCCTAATTATTAACACAATCTATAATTACATTGTATCTTCCTAAAAATAATCAGCAACATTTTTAATGAACTATCACCAATAATTTCTTCTCTCCTCAAGCTGCAACAATGCATCCAACAATTGCTCCTGCAGTTCTGTTTTAGAAAGGCTTTTCACATATTTTTTCATTTCTTCATAATGTTGCTGCTCTCTTTCCGCTTCCTTAGCCTCCCACTTTTCTACTTCTTTCAGAAAGTCTTCTGCCACTTTAGGCTCCGCTGTAAAATACAATGCAATCATATGCTTACACACAACACGTCTTCCATCTGCAAAGGGGCAATTACAAGAAGATTTTCTTGGATGCTCTGTGTCTATATGTACTATATAAGTATTACCCTCACTTCCAGAAACCACACCTTCATAAATACCTGTTCCAGAGGATTCCCATGAAACAACTTTTTTGTTATTATAATAATCCATTCCACGCCAAACCGAATTGTTACTGGCTATTTCAATCAATCCCATGCAAATTTTCCTCGTTTCACTTTCAATACTAACTATGAATACTTATCAATATTATTTTTCAAAAATATGTATATATTATCTCCAAAATCCTTGCATTTCAAAGTCCACACAATCCAAATGCTCTATTTTTTCCCAATCTCTTTTTAAAATAATCCCGTCAACCTGCTCCGCCACATATAATTCGTCTAAAGACGCGAAGTAATATTCGCCACTCCCATCTTTGTAACCACATTTTTGAAAAGAACAATGATCCTCATAAATAATAATCATATATTCTCTGCTATTCATATATAGTGTTAATTCTGCTTCCCACCCATTATCTATACTCTTCAGTAATAGAGTTTTTATTGTTTCAAAATCATATTCTGCCATTTACTACCTCATTTACCTTCGATTTTCTATACCACTAAAATATATTTCTTTCACCTAACAATTCTTTATATAAGTCCAAATTATGTTTAATTATATCACTTTTACACTCTATTGACCACTATAGAATATAGGGCTCTGCAACTGCCACCCCCAACAATTCTTATCCTTCCAGCCATAGTCAAGCAGATGAAGATTGAATGTAACGAAGCGAAGAAAAGCATAATATATACTTATATACTTTTTCATTGACGTAATTTTTTTAATTTGATAGCATTTTAACCATAGCAGGCGCCTACTCTTACAAAATATTAGGAGGTTAAAGGAAATCACATGAATGAAAATATTTATCAGCGCTACTTAGAAACCAGTATTTATACATATGTAGGAAAGTATAAAGAATTTATATTATCGTTACCGGATGACATTCCTTCCATAGGGATGTTGGTTTGCGATCAAATTACCCATCCATCTATGTATTTTACAGAGCCTTCTCCTTATTTGGAAGATACTTATTTTGGAAAATTTGCGTCCTATCCTAAGCACCGTTTTAAAAATGAAGATGAATTATATATAACAGCTGTAGCCATGATTGCAGGTATTTTACGTTTAGATGAAACGGGATTTACGAAGAACAGAGACGTAACAAAAAGGATTACTGTATCCTGCCGACAGGCTTCTGTATTATTTAGCGCAATTTTAAAGGCGAAAGGAATCCCCTGCCGTTCGAGGGCCGGATTTATGGATTTTGGCGATGCAGGTGACAGCTATATGGAACATTGGGTTAATGAGTATTGGGATTTTAATGAAAACAGATGGGTTTTGGCAGATGTTGACGGTTACTATGAATATGAACCGCGTTTTGGTTACAGCCAATTTGATTTACCCCGTCGGAAATTTGTAACTGCATCAGAAGCATGGCTTGGTATGAGAAAAAATACGTTAAATAAAAAATTAGACGTTTTTTCACCAAATCCATTGGAAGGTGTCTGTGAATACTTGTTTATGGATTTTCATGCATTGATGAATAATGAAATTTTTTATTCTTATCAGCCCTTATATCTTCGCCACGGAATACAGACACTGAATGAGAGTGAATTATGCGAACTTGATTATTTGGCGGAATTGCTGGCAGAACCTGACAAAAACATGGATAAGATAGAACATTTGCATGCTACAAATGAAAAGCTGTCTATTTTGACAAATAATACACAGAACATCTATTACGATACTTTTGGATAACGCTATGCAGAAAAACTAATGTCACACTTTATCATTTCTTAGTGACATTAGTTTTTTGTGTGGTATAAAAGTTCAAGCTCCTATAGTACAAAGTTTTCCCTCAACACATACCCTATTTTCTCATAGCAAGCATTGGAATCCACATAATCAACGTTCGTATAGATGAGCAACTATATTTCTCTTGCAAAAATATTATCAATATCTCCACCATAATTTTGAAGTTCATCAATTTTTTGAAATCCGTATTTCTCATAAAATCCAGTCATATCTGATGGGATATAAACCTTAGAAAAATTCTGCTCCTTTGCATACTCAATAACCTTATTAATCATTCTTTCGCTAATTCGCTTTCCACGATATTTCTCATCGACAAAAATAGTGCTAATCCAAGGTGAGTATCGGTTTTCCGGATAATAGTCCGTTTTGAGAAATGTACAGAATCCAATTATTTCATCCTCTGTTGTCGCAGCGAAAACACTTTCCCATTCGTCAAAAGCATTGTCTCTCATCATTGAAGCAAGATGCTTTCCGGCTGTCCAAGAGCAGTTTTCTGTATATTCGATAAGAGCATTCCACTTTGAGTCATTGGATTCTATCCTATTTACTTCCACTATTTTCCCCCTGTCAAAACTAAAATGTAATTTATCCTAGTACTTCTAAAGTTTCCTTGCCTTAATACAAAACGAAATAGGCATCATTTTTGCTTTCTTTGTTTTAGGGTCAACCTCTCCTGTTGCATTTAATGATTCCTCATCCGTTTCTTCTATAAATCGCTCTATTGCAAAACCTGCTTTAG
>JAAUZS010000085.1 GCA_014804495.1 Lachnospiraceae bacterium | reverse complement strand
TGTGGAAAGCCGTATGTATACGAAGGTATGGGAAATCGAGGAGTATATCAAGACTCCCGGAGCCAAGCCCTATATATGCTGTGAATATTCACATGCAATGGGTAATTCCTGCGGCGCGCTGCACAAATATACTAATCTGGCGGATAAAGAGAATTCCGGCTATCAGGGCGGCTTTATCTGGGATTATATCGACCAGTCTATCTGCAAAAAAGACCGTTACGGTAAGGAATTTCAGGCGTATGGCGGTGACTTTGCCGACCGTCCGAGTGATTTTCAGTTCAGCGGAAACGGTATCGTATACGGCAAAGAGAGAAATGCATCTCCCAAGATGCAGGAAGTAAAGTTCAATTATCAGAATTTTACTATATACGTTCATGAGAAAAATTTTGAAGTATGGAATAAAAATCTGTTTGTCAATGCGGATAATTTTGCAGCTAAAGCGGTTCTGTTAAGAAACGGTATTGAAATTGCAAAAAAAGAACTGGAATTAAACGTAGAGCCGGAAAGCANAAAAGAGTTTCCGATGCCGTTCGAGGTTCCGGGTTATGCAGGAGAGTATGCGGTAACAATATCATTTCATTTAAAAAACGATACGCTGTGGGCTAAANCAGGGCATGAAGTCGCATTCGGGCAGTCNGTTATAGCNGTAGTGAAAGAAAAACGGGCATTCAAGTCGGAACCGTTTACAATAATACATGGTAATAATAACATCGGAGTCCGNGGATTGGAATTTGAAGCGCTGTTTTCAATGGGNGGCGGACTNGTATCATACCGCTATGCGGGAAAAGAGCTTTTGGAGCGGATACCGAGACCGAATTTCTGGAGGGCGCCGACCGATAATGACGANGGNAATAATATGCCGGGCAGATATGCTCAGTGGAAGCTTGCCAGCCTTTATCTGACTACCAGGGATGCGGGAAGGAAAAGAGAGACNGCGGACGGAAAATCATTTTTGGATAATCCTGTGGCAGNAGAAGAAGAAAACTGTGTGGAGCTTACGTATTTCTATCGCTTCCAGACGACTCCCGACGCGGANTGTCAGGTGACNTACNGGGTATACGGTGACGGAACGATTCAGACCTCNCTTTCCTANGACCCTGTGAAGGAGTTGGGGGATATGCCGGAATTTGGCATGATGTTTGTATGCAGTGCGGACTATGACCATGTTGAGTGGTACGGCAACGGTCCCGAAGAAACCTATGAAG
Organism: Lachnospiraceae bacterium; assembly: GCA_014804495.1. Lineage (GTDB taxonomy): Bacteria > Bacillota > Clostridia > Lachnospirales > Lachnospiraceae > UBA3282. The sequence goes on along the minus strand of JAAUZS010000085.1, from coordinate 11,574 downwards.
ACCGTAAAGAGGGCGCCAGNCTNGGAATTTACCGCAACATGGTAAAGGACAATATGGCGGAATATCTGGTTCCGCAGGAATGCGGTAATAAAACAGGAGTCCGCTATGCCAAAATTATGGATAGAAAGGGAAGAGGCATTATATTTACCGGCGAGAACATGAATTTCTCGGCGCTTCCCTATACGCCGCATGAAATCGAAAACGCAAGGCATTCTTATGAATTACCTGAAATACATTATACTGTTGTACGTGTGTCAAAGAGCCAGATGGGAGTCGGAGGCGACGACAGCTGGGGTGCGCTGGTGCATCCGGAATATTTAATAGATATTTCAGAAAAATTGAATTTTTCTTTTACTTTTAAGGGAATATGAGTTATTATATAATGTGCATAAGGATATACCAGAACTTAGTGCAAAAACAGAAAATTTACTTCGTAAATTATCTGTACAAAATAAGGCGCGATTTCGCTTGCGGTGAGCACCGTTTTTGTTTATATTGTATAAGTTCGTGACTAGCGATAACAGTTAATCGGCTATCCAATAATATAAAATGAGGGAGAGGACAAATGAGTAAATTAACACAGAACTATGAACAATTAGCTGCTTCGCTTGGATTCAGGCTGGATGCAGTGAGAAACGTAATCTATGGGCAGAGGGCTGAATTTGAATTTTTGCTNCACGCCCCTAATTCTTCGTATCCATATATGTTCAGTGTTACGGTTGGTGCAAAATGCCCGATGGGTACATTGGACAAAGCAGATATTAAGCAGTTTGTAAAAAGNGTAAAACCGATTGCGAACCTGACGCAGGAAGGCAACCTGCTTACAATGGTTTTATCAAGTACACCAAAGCAGGATAAGCTGTGTGAAAATGTGAATATCAGTATTAATGCACTGATTGATTATATGAAAAGCAGGGGATTTACTCCATGCTGCCAGTTCTGCGGACAGCAGGCGGATACTGCGTGCTATGTCAGCGGAGGCAGCTATATGCACTTATGCCCCGAGTGTGCGGGCAGAATGCGTAATGATGTGACNCTGGCAACCANNAAGAAAGACGGTAAGAGTGAAAATGTNATCGGAGGTATCGTAGGCGCTTTTCTTGGCTCTGTACTTGGAGTTATCTGTATCATAATTTTTGGACAGATGGGAAGGGTTGCAGTAGCATCCGGTATTGTTATGGCGGTATGTACTATCAAGGGCTATGAGCTTTTGGGTGGTAAGTTTACGAAAAAGGGCGTGGTAATAAGCTGCCTGCTGATGATTGTTATGACATTTGTCGGAAACAATATAGACTGGGCTATAGATATTGCAGAATTTTTTGAAGTAGACATCTTCAGTGCATTCAGGGGAGTTATACCGCTGCTGCAGGAAGGTTATCTGGANGCCAGTACATATTATTATAATCTGATACTNTTGTATGTNTTTACAGCGATNGGCGCNGTTCCGACGGTTATCGGNGCTTTAAAAGANAGTAAAGAAGAAGGCCNGTTCGCTCAGATTGGCAGTATGCATAATATGAATTAGGAGGCAGTACTATGGCAAAGCTTGTTATAACAGTTGAGGGCGGAAAGATTACACAGACATTAAATTTTCTGGACAGGAACATCAAGGATAACAGGTATGTCTATGAGAACGGTAATGAGTCGGGTATTATGGAAGAACCTGAAGATATTTTTTCGGACATACCGGATTGCCAGCGCATAACCGAAGAATATAAGGACCTTCTTGATGCTGTGAATCTGGGAAAAACTCAGATTACCGATATCATGCGTAAATTAAATGAATTNGAAAAAGAAATGGATCAGTATGTTATTCCTGCAAATGAGCATGANCAGGAACACATCATTACCTTAAATGGCAGGGATATGAAAAAACTTGCTGAAATAAGAGAGCCGCTTCCGCTTATAACGGATAAACATATTGAAGAGACATTGAAAATGCTCATACATGGGATAAGACTNTAGTCTTATCCCATGTTAGTTAACATAATGAANACTAGCGCAGCGTGGCATTCGTTGTTTTCTCATGTAGATAGTTTACTAAGTCGTCCAGTATCCTTGCAAATGTATCCCAATTTTCAGGATTTATATTGTTGGGGAGTTTTTCTTTGTTTCCGCCATAGTATTTTACATAGATACCTTTGTTTAAAAGTCCGTTGTTTGCCTTTACTTCTGCGATATCCGCAATATTTATTTTTCCCGAATTAAAAACCGTATGATAAAAAATGTGTTCCGGAGTAATGACAAAGCCATCTTTTCCGGTGTGGCTGCGTGAAGCGTCACAGACCATAAGAGGGTATTCATAAGGCTCTCTTTGGCCGGCATAACCGTCTATGGCATTCCTCATTGCATCGTTATTCTCTTCATCACAAAAATATAAACCGTCGCGTTCAGAATCAGTCAGGATATCTTCAATATTGAGCTTTAATTTACGCATGAGCTGAACACTTTCGTCAGTTTTGAGCTTGGTAAGGTGTCTTTTTATCATATCCAAAGCATCGGTTTTGATTTCAGGAAGGAACATTCCCTGCTCAATCTGTTCATATACTGCCAGCCCGTCGTCAAAAGAAAGGCTCTCAACGCCTGGACAGAGTTTATTGATTTGCTCCTCATCCATTTTACGAACCTCATCATATATCTTTTGCAGATAAGGCGCTTTATTTTCCTCTTTAAAATCTCTGGCTTTTAATTCCTCATAAAGACTCCATAGCGCCGCTCTGTCTTTTCTGCCGCCGCGGTTCATCATGGCGGATATCTCTTCTTCTTCCGCCATATTGTTTTTTTCTTCCAAAAGCTCACTGTATGGTGAGAGGTCAACGCCTTTATACTTGTCTATCTTTTCCAGATATACAGCGAGCTGTTTCTTATCCAGATTATGTGGGATGTGCGCAATCAGGTCTTCAACCTCAACTGCGGCGCGTTCGGATTTTATCTGTTCCAGCTTATTAAGGGCAGACTGCTTTATATCGTCCGGACAGCTGCGCTTCGAAACTTCCTCCATAATCCGTTCGATTTCTGCATAAGTCTTATCCCTGCTTAACTCTATCTTTTGATCCAGAATTTCTGATTCTGCCTTATTCAGATAGATATCAATCTTCTCAAGATATTCTTCCTGTTCGCCGTTGTAAAGGACATATTCATTTTTAATCTGAGCCCTTAGGTCAGAAAGCTGTTGGAAAGATAACCTGCCTAACGTGCTTATGCGTGCGGCGTATTTGGCGCTCAGTTTCGTCCGAAGCGTCTCACGTACAGCCAGCATATAGTTGTTCTCTTCTTCGCTTAATGCATTTTCATCCGCTTGTGTTGCACTTTTGTGCTCTAAGTCTGATAGGAGCTTTCTCAGTTCATCAGTGTTTTTCCCGGAAAGAAGCAATATCTCCTGTCTTATTGCCAGTTTTGCCTGTTCCTTTCTGACACGTTCCTTTTCAGCTTGTTCGCGCTCTATTCTTTCGCGTTCCAGTCTTTCTTTCTCGGCTTTTTCCCGTTCGATTTTTTCGCGCTCCAGCCTTTCTTTCTCGGCTTTTTCCCGTTCGATTCTTTCGCGCTCCAATCTTTCTTTTTCGGCTTTTTCCCGTTCGATTCTTTCGCGTTCTAATCTTTCCTTTTCGGCTTTTTCAAACTCGGCTTTTTCCCGCTCCAGGCGTTCCCATTCAGCTTTTTCCCGCTCCCGCCTTTCCTGGTCTGCCTTTTCGCGCTCGATTCTTTCCTGCTCTAAACGTTCGCGTTCTGCCTTCTCACGAGCCAGTCTTTCTTGTTTAGTCCGTTCCCACTCAAGCCGTTCCTGCTCCAAACGCTCGCGTTCAGCTCTGTCACGCTCAATTCTTTCCTGCTCTAAGCGTTCACGTTCAGCTCTGTCGCGCTCTAAACGCTCCTGTTCGGCGCGTTCCCACTCTAATTTTTCACGTTCAAATTGTTCTTTCTCAGCCCTCAGACGTTCGGCTCTTTCGAGGTCCCTGCGTTCCTGTTCGGCTCTTTCACGTTCCAGTCGTTCCTGCTCGGCGCGTTCCCACTCCAGTTTTTCGCGTTCCAATCGTGCCTGCTCGGCTCTCAGACGTTCAATTCTTTCAAATTCCCTGTGTTCCTGTTCGGCTATCTCACGAGAGATTCTTTCCTGCTCTTCACGCTCGCGTTCCAACCGCTCACGTTCACGCCGCTCACGCTCCATAGTCTCGCGCTCGGCTTTCTCACGCTCAGCACGGACACGCTCGGCGTGAGCTTTTTTCCATGCTTGTTGGACATCAAGTGACTCTGGGCTTGGGGCGTCATTTCTATTGCCGTGTGTCACAGCGCCGCGGTTGAATTCATTTATATAGAAAGAATCCGGTTTGGCATTGCCTTCTTTTCCGCCATTGCGCTCTGTTTCGAATTCATTGAATTTATAATTTGCGGTCCTTTCAGCGGTTTCCCCCAGAATTGAAAGATAGTCCTCATACGCAGTCCTGTCTGCATCAAACTTTAAGCTGTATACATCACCTTCCTGCAACAGCCTCTTTGGACGCGGGGTGTAGAAGGAATTACAGTTATGGCAGGTGTAAGTTCTCGCCATAAATACTCTTCCTTCTTCTGTATCAATCAGCAGCTCTTTGCCGGAAGGGTACATGGCCATATATAGTTTTTCCCTGCATCTTGGGCATAAATTATCGGTTATATAGAAGTCATGTCCTATCATGGAATTGGATGTGGAGTCCCCGCTTCCGGAATGCTTCTCAAAGATACAGGTCTCCTTTTTCCAGATAAGATTATTCCAAAGCCCGATTTCAGAGTCATACGCATCGTCTTCCATATCGGTATAGTTATTGTCAGTGTAGTCATTGCCGGTGTAGCTGTTGTCAGCGTAGTCATTGTCAGTGTAGCTGTTGTCAGCGTAGTCATTGTTAGTGTAGCTGTTGTCAGCGTAGCCATTGTCAGTGTAGCTGTTGTCAGCGTAGTTATTGTCAGTATAGTTATTGTCGGTGTAGCTATTGTCAGTGTAGTTATTATCAGTGTAGTTATTATCAATGTAATTATTATATACGTATTCTTCATGAATGGAGACATCTTCGCTGAAACTGTCGTTCTCTGCAGTTTCATTTTTCTGCTCGTAGGCAGTCTGGGTTATCAGGTTCTGCTCTTCTTTCAGCTTGTCTTCGTGTCTAAGAAATTTAAGCACGTCAAATATAGTGTCTTCATAAGTAATCTGAATGCCGTTCCTGTAAAAACGGAAGTTTTCCGAGTTGAAAGCCGGTTCTATATTTACCGGTTGAAGCACACTTTCAAATAGGGAGTTAAGCGACGGATAGTCCTTATCTACCCTAAGAGCGCCGATGCTGCCCCATTTACCGAAAGCGTACAGGCTCATATTTATTACATTTTCCAACATACCGTTGTCCGGTATGCTGTCGATATGCGTGCTGGCAAGCGGTAATTCCAGTATATTTGTATATATTTTTCTATTGTCAAAACTGAAAATCAGCGAACGCATATCTCCGGCTAAAATAAGATTATTATTTACTATTACGAAGACGTCGGTCCATGCTACCGTAACATTCATTGTTTTAATCAATTTTGCAAAAACATTTTTTAATTTTGGGTTTGCTTTCAGTAATATCATTGTGCCACCTCATCAGAACATATTGATACAAGTTATAATAATACATACTTTAATATTATCACATTTTTTATAAGAAAAGTATCATATTTTTCCTGTTTTCCACTATTTTCATTCATCAATTAAAAAAATGACAAAAAATCAGTGAAATTTGCCATAAAATAGGCGCGTGTAAGCTTGAATTCATATTTTTGCACTTTATAATATTCTTAACAGATAACGGTTGAGAGTACTATTTGGAGTTGTATTATGGACGTATATATCGCTTATCTTGCTCGTGAAATAAAAACATCGGTTAACAGTATCTATAACAATCTGAATATACTGCGGATGGGGGAATACCGGGATAACATATATCTTGAAAATGCTTTTATTTCTGCAGAATATCTACTACATTTGGTAAACAGCACGCTGAATATAATAGAAGATAGTGACGTTGATAAATGTTTGCCGGATGAGCCTAATAAGAGGGTGGCTGTCCGCACATTTGGCGAATTTGATATTTTTATCGATGGAGAACTCATTGAATTTGCTAATAATAAGGCAAAAGAACTTTTTGCAGTCTGCATTGATAACTGTGGAGGTGAAGTTGCCATGAAAAAGGTCATAAACCTGCTTTGGGAAGGCAGGGATTACGATGAAAAGGTAAAACGTCTGTATCGCAAAGCAATTGTATATCTGAATACGCTCTTTGAAGAGTATGGAGTGGAAGCTGTTTTCAGCAACGGCAGAGGACACTGTCATGTGAACAGGCATGAGCTTTATTGTGATTATTATGAAGTTCTGGATGGAAAAAATATCAGGGAGACCTTATTTAATGGTAAATATATGTCGAACTATTCATGGGCGGAAGAAACATGCGGAATTTTATGCCGTCTGGCGTCTATACATCTTTACGATTAAATTGAAAATAATAAATAAAAATATGAACAGCCCTAAAGTCTTTTGAAAAATATCCGATACATTTAATAACAGTCAGTTAGTTTATGCGCAGATTGTGCAAAAAAGAAGAAGGAGGTATTCGGGATGCGTATTGAAGCATATACACAGGTTCAGCAGTTATATAACACAAAGAAAACCGCTAAAACCACAAAAACCCAGAATGTCAGTTCTTATGATAAGATACAGATTTCCAGTATAGGCAAAGATTTTCAGATTGCCAAAGCTGCAGTAAACACCGGCAGCGATATCAGGGAAGATGTAACTGCACCTATCAAGGCAAGTATCAAAAACGGTACTTACAATGTAAGTGGAGAAAGCTTTGCAGAAAAATTACTGCAGGAATATGAAGCAAGATCCGGTCTGCAGGCATAATGAAAAGTGAGGTTACAGCGTGGCAAGCTTGATGGAAGACTTAATAGATGTTCTGGAGAAGGAAAGCGCAGAATACGAAAATTTGTTGAATTTGTCCATGCGTAAGACCCCGGTCATTGTGTCTGAGGATCTGGAACAATTAGCAAAAATCACGGATGAAGAGCAGCTTATCGTGAGCAGAATCAATCATTTGGATCATGTTAGAAATGAGGCTGTGAAAGATATAGCGAATGTACTTAACAAGGATGTTACAACACTAAAAATTGCAGATTTGATTAAAATGCTTGGAACAAGACCGGAAGAACAGCAGAAGCTGGCGGCAGCATTTGACGCGCTTAAGGAAGTGGTGAGGAATGTTGCAAGAATCAACGGGCAAAACAGGGAGCTGATTCAAAGCGCTTTGGAGATGGTACAGTTCAATATGAACCTGCTGCATTCCATGAAAGCGGCTCCGGAAACAGCCAATTACAACAAGGGCGCTTATAATACCGGCGATGTGATTGGTATGGAACAAAAATCATTTGATGCAAAACAGTAAAGTAGAAAGAAATTGTTAAGGAAGGTAACGTTATGTCATTAATGGGCAGTCTATATCTTGGCGTATCAGGATTACAAGCTTCAAATAATGCGTTGAATACGACGGCGCATAATATGTCAAATCTGGACACCACCGGGTATACAAGACAGCAGGTGGCTCAGGACACCAGAAGTTATATCACTATTTCTAAAAGTCAGACGACCAGTTGGCAGCAGTTGGGCTTAGGTGTCAGATATTCCCAAACAAGACAGGTAAGAGATTATTTCTTAGATAAAAACTACCGTCGTGAATCAGGCAGAAGTGCCTTTTACGAGGTTTCACATAATGCTATGGAAGAGATAGAGAATATTCTGGGCGAATCCTATGAAGGACATGAATTCTCTGAATCAATAACGGATTTGTGGACAGCAGTGGAAGAGCTGAGCAAGAACCCTACTCTTGCAGTGAATCAGAATTTATTCGTAACGCGGGCTTATGAGTTTATTACCAGAGCATCGGCAGTGTATGACAGCTTATGCGATTATCAGAATAATATGAATGCGCTTGTTAAGACGGATGTAGATACGATTAACGGGTATGCTCAGGAACTTGAGAAACTGAATAGGGAGATTGCCAGAATAGAAGGCGGTCCGGAACATGCCAATGACTTAAGGGACCGCAGAAATTACATATTGGATGAACTTTCTAAATATGGAGACGTAACTTATACGGAAAATATAGATGGTTATGTCAGCGTTAAGTTTGAAGGCGTGGATTTGGTAAAAGGAAGTCTTGTAAATCATATGTCACTCTATACTGATCCGGTAACAGGATTCCATACGCCGTACTGGGAGATGTTTGCAGACTATGCTTTTGATGAATTCGGCAATAAATATCTGCCGAAGGAAAGCTTGGAATCCGCCAAGGTATTTGATTTGAAAATGATGATATCCTCCGATCTTAATACGGATTTGGGTTCACTCAAAAGTATTCTTCTGGCGAGGGGCGACCATCATGCCACTGCCCAGGAACTAAAGGATGTCAATCCTGATGGAGAATATGAAAAAGGCTGGTATGATATCAATATTTCACAGTCTATCATTATGAATATAGAAGCGGAGTTTGACCAGTTGATTAACTCGGTAGTTACTAAAATCAACAGTATTCTCGCGGAAGCTGCTGAAGCGGAAACTAAGTTATATCCCGATTCTACTTATCTGAGGGATAAGAACGGAGAACCTTATAAGCTGTTTGAGCAGATTATTGAAAACGATAAGAGCTATACCCTTCCGGACGGCACTGTGGTAGAGTGCGGATGGAATGTGGGTAATCTACAGATAAATACGGACTTAAGACAGAATCCTACCTTACTGAAATTCAGGCTTCATGACAGTTCTGAAGATAATGTAACAATGGAGAAGCTTAAGAATGCATTTGAAGAAAGTATATATACTTTAAACCCGAATGTGCAGACTCCGGTATGCTTTGTGGATTATTATAAAAATCTGGTTGCACAGGTAGCGAATTCGGGCTCCGTATTCGCAGATATATTGGATAATCAGACAATTACGGTGGATTCACTGTTTAGCTCAAGGGAACAGGTCATAGGAGTTTCCTCCGACGAAGAATTGACCAACATGATTATGTACCAGAATGCATACAATGCTTCAAGCCGTTATATCAACGTAATAAGCGAGATGCTTGAGCACATACTTACAACATTAGGAAGATAGTTTATGAGGTGATAATATGCCATCTACATTTTTTGGATTAACAATTGCATCATCAGGGCTGCGTGCAGCTAATGCGGCGCTCAATACTACGGGTAATAATATCAGTAATGCCAGCACTGAAGGGTATAGCCGTCAGGAGGTTAAGACAGAGGCAAGTAATGCGCTTCGTGTATTTGCTACATATGGCTGTGCAGGAGCCGGCGTTGAAACGATTGCCATAGAGCGTATACGGGATTCATTTTATGACGGAAAATACCGTGATAACGAAACCAGACTCGGAGAACAGGACGTCAAGGCATATTATATGCGTATGATAGAGGATTATTTGACGGATGATAAAATCACCGGATTCAAGACCATCTATGATAAGATATCAAATGCATTGCAGGAGATAACGAAGAACAGCAGTTCTGCGTCCACAAAAAGGGAGTTTATATCCACAATTCAGACATTGACTGATTATTTCAATAATCAATATGGTAATATGCAGAAGCTGCAGTCAGATGTTAATGATGAAATTAAGATGCGTGTGGATGAAATCAATTCTCTTGCGCAGGATATAGCCACAGTCAATAAGCAGATTAACGTTATCGAGGTAAGAGGCGTGATGGCAAATGAGCTGCGCGATAAAAGGGATATGCTGATAGATCAGCTTTCTGCTATTGTTGACGTTGACGTTATTGAGATGCCTATGTATGATCAGGCGGGCAATCCGTCAGGAGCCAACAGATGCATCATTAAGATTGCAGGAGAGCAGACTTTAGTAGACGGTGATAACTATAATCAACTCGAATGCGTAGCCAGACAGAGCCATGAAAAAGTAAACCTGTCTGATGTTGACGGTCTTTATGATATTAAGTGGACGAACGGTTTGGATTTCGGTCTGTATAACGCGTCAATGGGCGGCGAGCTTAGGGGACTGATTCAGATGCGTGACGGAAATAACGGTGAGTATTTCAACGGAACCGTTGAGAATATTTATTATGGCAAGGAGACCACCAGAGTAACTATTAATACTACAGCGGATTATCTGCAAAGTATGAGTAAGAGCACGCTTTCAGATAAAGGCGGAAAGATAGATATAGGAAATCAGATTTATTATTATACTGATTGGTCTTATGACGGCGATGGCAATTACACATTTATTATAGACAATAATATGAGTGATGAACCGCTGATAGCCGGTAAGCAGGGAAAAGAAGTCAGCATTGGTGCAAGCGTCAATTACGAGGGAGTTCCTTATTATATGGCGCAGATGAACGAATGGCTTCGTGATTTTTCCAAAGCGCTCAATGATATCTTTACTGAAGGCTGGACAGAAGCAAATGAAGATGCGGGAATTCTTTTTACGGCTAATTATGCTACCGGAGAGGGACAATATTCCGAAGCTGAATTGAATGATTCCAGAAGAAACGGTAAAGGCTATTATTACCTGACAGCCGGAAACGTATCCGTTACCACACAGCTTGATAAGGATCCGTCGAAGCTGGGAACCAGAAGCGATGCAAGTAACGGTGTGGAAGAATGCGAACAGGTGAAAAAGGTTATTTCCCTGATGTCGGATACGAATCAGTTCAGCTTCCGCGGAAGAGATGCGGGCGGTTTTCTGGAGTGCGTTCTTTCTGATGTGGCTTTGAATGCAAGTAATGCAAATACGCTTTACAGTACTTACCTAAGTCTGGAGACCAGTATTGATAATCAGAGAATTTCCATTTCAGGCGTAGATGAGGATGAAGAGGCGGTAAGCCTGATAAAATATCAGAATGCTTACACACTTGCGTCCAAGATGATTTCTACATTGACGGAGATTTACGATAGATTGATTTTACAGACCGGCGTATAAACCGTCCGGTGAAAAGATTCACTAAGAAAGGTGTGATACGACTATGAGAATGACAAATAAAATCATGCGTAATAACTCGCTCTATAATATCAACCAGAATAAACTGTTGGAGGACAGACTGAGCAACAGCATGACGAATCAGAGTAAGATTACCAGACCATCTGACGACCCGATTATTGCGATCAGAGCGCTGCGTCTGCGTACCAATGTAACTACTGTGACACAGTATCATGATAAAAATGCGCAGGATGCAGACAGCTGGCTTTCAATAACGGGAGACGCAATGGATACTGTGGGGGAAGTTTTGAAAAGCCTGTACAGTCAGGTTACTGATGCCTCCAAGAAGTCATTGACATATTCGGACTTAAAGATCATATATGAGCAGATGCAGTCTCTGACAAAGGAGTTCTATGCGTGCGGAAATGTGGATTACGCAGGAAGATATGTATTCTCGGGATTCAGAACCGACACACCGATTACTTTTACCGAAGAAAATATAATGGAGTTCAATCAGGACCCGAATAACAGAAAGACTTATGTAATTGAAGAAAATTTTGGATACGAAGATATTTCAACCATC
>JAAUZS010000084.1:13839-34527 GCA_014804495.1 Lachnospiraceae bacterium | reverse complement strand
CCAATATATTATTAAGATTAAGGGCGTGCAGGTCAGTGAAGGAGAGATTCTTTTCGACCATTATATGGCGATGAACCCGGGATATGTTGAGGAGGAGATTACAGGTATTCCGACATTTGAGCCTTCATTCCATCTGCCTGCGATCTGGATTACGGAAGGTCAGAGAGAACGTGCGGAGAGTATGGGGTATACGGTTGTCGATCCGCCTTCAATCATTGCTACTCACCTGACGGAAATTATCAGGCAGTATATTGCAGAGCTGCTTACCAGACAGGATGTACAGCATCTTGTTGATAACCTGAAAGAGTCCAATCCTTCGCTTGTGGAAGAACTGGTACCGAAGCTGCTTGGACTTGGCGAGATACAGAAAGTATTGCAGAATCTGCTTGGTGAGGGTATTTCTATCAGGGATCTGCTTTCGATATTTGAGACATTGGCGGATTATGCCGCTACTACAAGGGATACCGATATTTTGACGGAATATGTAAGACAGAGTCTTAAGAGGGCTATTTCCAATAAATTTTTCCCTGCAAACGAGACTACCAGCGTGGTAACGCTTGATCCAAAGGTAGAGCAGGAAATCATGGGAAGCGTGAAGCAGACTGAGCAGGGTGCATATCTGACTCTTGATCCTGCCAAGACTAAGGCAATCATGGATTCTGTTTCGATTGAGACTAAGAAACTGGAAGACGTGGGCAAGATGCCTATAGTTATAACTTCGCCGATTGTACGGGCATATTTTAAGAAATTGACGGAAGATTATTTTAAGGACTTAGTGGTTGTATCTTATAATGAGGTGGAATCAAATATTGAATTACAGTCTGTTGGGATGGTGACAGCATAATGATAATTAAGAAATTTACAGGGAAAACGGAAGCAGAGGCAACTGAAAACGCTAAGAAGGANCTNGGCGCAAATGTTGTTGTAATGAATGTAAAAAATGTCAAAAGAAAGGGTNTTTTTGACTTCTTAAAGGCGCCGCTTGTTGAGGTTACGGTTGCACTGGAGGAGGAGAGCCGCAATGATGATGCGATTTCCGCNGATGTGAAAGCGGCGGTTTCCGCAATTAATAATGTTGTTTCCAATATGACTCCCAATTTGTCCGTTATGAGTAATTCTCAGGCAAAACAGAAAACGGTTTCTCCTGATATAATTACAGAGGAAGTTCCTGACAGAACNGATAAAAAAGAAAATAATGTAATAGAAGAGAAACTGGACAGCCTGCAGTCTTTATTAGAGCAGCAGTTACAGAAACCGGAAGAAGAGAAAAAAGAAGAAGAGAAAGAAGTCAGCGAAACGGACAGATTCATGAAGCTTCTTCATGCGACNATGCTTGACAATGAGGTTGACGAGCAATATGCAGGTCAGATAATTGAAGAAATTGAAAAAATTAATAAGCCCAATACTCCTTTTGATTTTGCGCTTGCGAACACTTATCAGAAGATGATTTTAAAATTTGGNAAGCCTTCTGTTATTATGCCTTCGGAAAAAGGAGTGAANGTAATCTTCTTCGTAGGTCCNACCGGTGTAGGTAAGACGACCACGATTGCAAAGATTGCTTCCAAATTCCAGGTTGAAGATAAGAAAAGAGTGGCCCTGCTTACGGCNGACACTTATAGGATTGCTGCAGCAGAGCAGCTTCGGACTTANGCGAATATTCTGGAGGTGCCGTTCCGTGTTGTTTATGCGGTGGAGGAAGTAGAGCATGCGCTTACTGATTTTAAGGGATATGATTATATCCTGGTGGATACGGCGGGACATTCTTATCAGAATGCGATGCAGAAGGAGAATATGAGCAAATTNATTCACTCGGTTGANGATAAGGTTGAGAAGGAAGTTTATCTTGTCCTAAGCGCTACTACTAAATATAAGGATTTAATAAGCATTGCCGATTCGTATAAGGAAATGACGGACTATAAGCTGATTTTTACCAAGTTAGATGAGACAACGAGNTTGGGAAATCTGTTGAATTTGAAATTGTATACAGGTGCATCTCTTTCTTATGTGACATACGGACAGAATGTACCGGATGATATTGAGTGTTTTAATCCACAGAAAACGGTAAAAAGTCTGCTTGGCGGNAAGAAATGAGCAGACNGGGGAAGGAGTAAGGATAAAGAATGGATCAGGCTGAACAATTAAGAAATATAATAAAAGCAAGCAGCCAGCCCCAGAGGCCATTGGCAAGAGTCATTACCGTTACAAGTGGGAAAGGCGGCGTCGGCAAATCAAATATGGCAATCAACCTTGCCGTGCAGTTTAAAAAAATGGGACAGCGCGTGATTATACTTGATGCGGATTTCGGNCTTGCCAATATAGANATTATGTTTGGTGCGGTTCCCGAACATAATNTGTACGATTTAATCTATCANGGNAANAATATCAGTGAGATCATTACATGGGGACCTATGGATGTAGGCTTTATATCCGGGGGCTCAGGAATTGCGGGAATGTCTAACTTAAGTAAGGATTATCTGACTTANATTATCAGGAATCTGTCTGAGCTTGATAATATGGCGGATGTTATTATAGTAGATACGGGAGCGGGTATTTCCGATGCTGTGTTGGAATTTCTGGTGGCGAGCGGTGAGATTCTGCTTGTGACTACACCGGAGCCGACTTCCATTACGGATTCATATTCTTTGCTTAAGGCACTGAACAGACATCCGAGATATTCCAAGGATGCTTCTCAGATTAAGGTAATTGCAAATAAGGTACAGAATGGTGAAGAGGGAAAGGATCTTTTTGAAAAGCTGAATTCTGTCGTTACGAGATATTTGAAGATTCCGATTACTTATCTGGGTATGGTACCGCAGGATGCGCAGCTTTCCAAGGCGGTAATGCAGCAGATGCCCGTATCGATTCAGAATCCGGATTCAAAGTCTGCACAGGCATATGAGCTTATAGCTGCCAAACTGATGAACAAAGAGATGAATAAGTCCTTGACTAAACGTGGAATGGCGGCATTCTTTTCGCATATTATATCCAAAAGATAGAATAATTTTAAAATCTGATGAGAAGGAGATGTGGTTATTAAGATGGAAATTATACTTTCAAAATATATCTCACCCGGGAACAAAATTCAACTACAGAAAATAGTCAGGATGAAAGAGGAGAATGAGGAGCGTAAGGTTTATGACAGTCAGGTAATTGATATTGTTTCTGATGACAGGATTGAGGTTTCTATGCCGTTTGTCAAGTCTAAGCTGGTATTATTACCTGTTGACGGGGAATATAATGTATTTTTCTATACACAGGGCGGATTGTATCAGTGCTCCGCAAGGGTGGCAGATAGATATAGGAATAATAATGTTTTTTCCGTATTGCTTGATCTTACCAGTAACTTAAGAAAGTACCAGAGAAGGGAATTTTACAGATTCAGCTGCGCTCTGGAAATGAATTCCCGAACTTTAGAAGAAAGAGAAATACAGGCGATTGAAAGCAACGCCAGTCTGTTGGTGCCGGAATTACCTTTGCAAAGAAGTGTTATAGTAGATATAAGCGGGGGAGGACTGCGCTTTGTATCAGACTATTCATATGAAATCGGCAGTATGATTCTGTGTAAATACGATCTATGGATATCCGGTGAGAGTAAGAATTTCAGCTTAATCGGAAAGGTGCTTGACGTAAAAGAGGTTGAAAACAGGCCCGGTGCATATGAGCATCGAGTACAGTATGTTAATATGGATAAAGATAACAGAGAGGATATCGTTAAGTACATATTTGATGCAGAGAGAAAGTCTATACAGAAGCAGAGATATATGGAGAATGATATTTAGCAGCGCAAGCCCATAAGATTGGAAGGGAGCAGGAAAATATGAAAAATATTTTAGTGGTTGATGACTCTGCACTCATGAGAAAGGTATTATGTGATATAATTAACAGTGATAAAAGATTTCAAGTGCAAGATAGGGCATTCAATGGTTTAGAAGCTTTAGAAATGCTATGCAAGAATAAGTATGATGCGGTAGTTATGGATCTGAATATGCCTCGAATGGGAGGCTTGGAGCTGTTAAAAGAACTCCAAGCGCGTAAGATTACGGCAAAGATTCTGGTTGTCAGTTCCGATGCTGAAAAGGGTGCGCAGATAACGTTGGATGCGCTTGAATTGGGAGCTCTGGAATTTGTCCAAAAGCCCGGAAGTGTATCCTTGAACGGTGGCGGGGCGGGAGATTTTAAAACAAATCTTCTTACAGCGTTGTCAGGAGTGTTGGAATCAGGAGTGACACCGGTTGAAAGACCGCAGCCAAAGACAGCAGATAAACCACAGGAGGTGTTACGGCCAAAGACAGCAGATAAACCGCTGGAAGAGCCGCAGCCGACTATTCGCAAGCCGGATAAGCCTATTAATGTCAAGGGCAGCAAACTCGTAGCAATTGCGAGTTCTACGGGTGGTCCTAAAGCGTTGCAGTCTGTAATTCCAAAGCTGCCTGCAAATCTGAATGCACCTGTCGTCGTTGTACAACATATGCCGGAAGGTTTTACGGCGTCTTTAGCAGAACGATTGAATTATTTAAGTGAAATAAGCGTTAAGGAAGCTGTGGAAGGCGATGTATTGCAGTCGGGAGTCGTATATCTTGCAAGAGGCGGAAAGCATCTGAATGTAGTGACAAAGTCTGGTAAATCCGTAATTCATTATACGGATGAACCATACAGGGAGGGTGTGAAGCCTTGTGCCAATTATATGTATGAATCCCTTACAGACAGCGGATATGACCAGATTGTATGTGTTGTCATGACCGGTATGGGCGCTGACGGTACTAAAGGAATCAAATATCTAAAAGAAAAAAAGGAAATATATGTCATTGCGCAGGAAGCAAGTACATGTGCGGTTTATGGGATGCCCAGAAGTATAGTGGAATTAGGAATGGCGAATAAAATTGCACCGCTAATGCAGCTTGCGCAGGAGATTACAATGAACGTGGGGGTAAAATAAGATGGATGTAAGCCAATACTTAGAAATTTTCCTTGATGAGACAAATGAACATTTGCAGAATCTGAATAATCAGATTCTCTCATTGGAGCAGGAACCGGACAACATGGATACGATTAATGAAATTTTCCGTGCGGCGCATTCTTTAAAAGGAATGGCGGGTACCATGGGATATAAGAGGATGCAGAATCTGACCCATGATATGGAAAATGTATTTTCCGAAGTACGCAATGGAAATATCACGGTCAAAGCCAATATGATTGATATTCTGTTCCAGTGTCTTGATGCATTGGATGAGTATAATACCAATATCCGNGAAAGCGCTGATGAAGGAACAAATGATAATGAGCCGCTTATTAAGCAGCTCAATGACATATTAAACGAAGGAAACAGTGCAGCGGAAAGNAATAAACAGCCTGAAACAAAAGCAGAAGAANCAAAGGAAAGTNCGTCGGACACTGCTGAGGATGGAGACGCTGATGCAAAATGGCAGCAGCTTAAACTGGGTGACTCCGAGATGGTAGCGCTTACNGATGCGCTGACAAGGGGCAGTAAGGTATANGGNTTTACCGTAAAGGTGCAGGAGTCCTGTATCTTAAAGGCAGCCAGAGCTTTTCTTGTTTTTAAGGCGATTGAGGAAAATGGCGAAATCATTTTTTCCGATCCTACTACGCAGGACATTGAGGATGAGAAATTTGATTTGGATTTCAGCATGATTGCAATTTCAGACAGCCCCCTTGAAAAACTGCTTGAAGATGCAAGAAGCGTATCTGAAATTGAAGAAGTTACAGGCGGTGTATATAATTTCGATAAGGCTCCCGCTTTAAGTGAAAGCAGCGAAGAGACTGTTAAAGAAAAAACTGCCGAAGAGCCTGTGGATGCGAACGTGACAAAATCCGAGTCCGAGAAAGCTGAACCTGAAAAATCAGATTCGGAAACGACTGCACCCGCTAAAGTTGAAACACAGCCGGCTAAGGCTGCTGATACAGCATCAAAGTCAGAACAGAATTCTAATAAGAACGATAAGAAACAGACATCCGGCAAACCTGTTGTTAATAGGACTGTCAGAGTTGATATCGAGAAGCTTGATACTCTTATGAATCTGGTGAGTGAGCTTATCATTGCCAAGAATTCCCTTGTATCGGCATCTACTTCATCGGAAGGCAGCACGAATACAGAAGTGAATGATCAGATTGAATATTTGGAGAGTGTTACAACTTCCTTACATGAGTCCGTTATGAAGGTAAGAATGGTTCCTATTGAGAGCGTAGTTACCAAATTCCCCAGAATGATTCGTGATTTGTCCAAGAAGCTGGATAAGAAAATGGAATTGTATATGACGGGTGAAGAAACAGAGCTTGATCGTACCGTAGTAGATGAAATCGGTGACCCTCTGATGCATTTGCTTCGTAACTCTGCAGACCATGGTCTGGAATCGGCGGAAGTGCGTAAGGAAAGAGGAAAGCCTGAGGTAGGCTCCATCTTCTTAGATGCATACCAGGATGGAAATAACGTCGTCATAGAGGTAAGGGATGACGGTAACGGTATCGATACATCGGCTGTCAGGGATAAGGCCATTGATCGTGGTGTTATTACACCGGAGCAGGCCGAGAATATGACTGAAAAGGAAATCATAGATTTACTTTTCAACGCAGGTTTTTCGACGGCCAAGACAGTATCCGATGTTTCGGGAAGAGGTGTCGGTCTGGATGTTGTAAAATCCAAGATTGAGTCATTAAGCGGTGAAGTAGAAGTTAAGAGTAAGCTGGGAGAGGGAAGTACCTGGACGATAAGACTGCCTCTGACGCTTGCTATCATACAGGCGCTTATGGTTATCGTTGGAAATGAGAAGTATGCAATTTCCCTTGATTCTATTCAGACGATTGAAGATATTGAACCGGGAGATGTCAAGCTTGTACAGAATAATGAAGTTATTCATTTAAGAGGTGTCGTAATTCCGCTTATTCGCCTGAGCGATGTTTTGGATATTGCCAGCAACAAAGACCCTATGGATAACCTGACCGTCGTAATCGTAAAGAAAGGCGATAAATTAGCAGGACTTGTTGTCGATGAATTGATCGGCCAGCAGGAAATTGTTATCAAATCAATGGGTAAATATATCAGTAAATGCAAGATAATCAGCGGAGCAACGATTCTTGGTGACGGTGAAGTTGCATTAATATTGGATGCTAACACATTGATTTAGGCGCAAGGAGGAAAGTAGAATGGAAAGATTAAAAACGACCGGCGAAGCAATTCAGTTTATCGTTATTAAGCTGGGAAATGAACAATACGGCATTAATATTAAATATGTTGATAATATTTTAAGAATGCAGCATATAACCAGAGTACCTAAGGTGGAGTCTTATCTGAAAGGCGTTATCAATCTGCGTGGTGAGGTTGTTCCGGTTATGAGCGTCCGGACTAAAATGGGATTGGAAGAAGATGTTGCTACCAAGTCCAGCAGAATTATTATTATTAAAATGGAGCAGCATGGATACATAGGTATTATAGTGGATGAAGTGAAGGAAGTAGTTACGTTAGATATGGAACAGATAGAGAAGGTGGCTTATGATTCCAAAGATGATAAGAGTAACTTTATCTCAGGAGTAGGTAAGTGTGAAAGCGGGCTCATTTCACTTTTGGATCTGAGTCTGGTGCTGCCGGAGAATTCGTAGGAGGATAATGGCTAGTGAGTGAAATGAATTTTGATGAAATGACCAATGAGCATTTTGACATATTGCGTGAAATCGGTAATATTGGAGCCGGTAATGCTACTACGGCGCTCGCGCAGATGCTGCAGTGCAAGGTTGATATGGCGGTGCCGCAGATTAATCTGTTGGAATTTAAAGATATAGGCGCTGCCATGGGCGGCGAGGAACTGATTATGGCGGGCATCTATCTGGGTGTAGAAGGAGACATTACCGGAAGTATTATGTTTCTTGTTGAGAAAGAGTCTGCAAGACATTTGGTTTCCAAGCTTATGGGAATGACTCTTGAAGGTGATGAATTTTCCGAGATGGAGTTATCCGCTCTTAAAGAAGTAGGAAACATTATTACGGGAGCTTATCTGAATTCGCTCTCATCTTTGACGAATCTGAAGATTTTCCCGTCTATTCCGGATTTGACCGTGGATATGGCGGGGGCTATCTTAAGTGTTCCGGCTATTGAGTTTGGCGCGCTGGGAGATAGGATTTTGTTGATTCAGACAAAGTTCTTTGACGATGTATCAATAGACGGATATTTTATTCTTATTCCGGATATGCCTTCGTATGGAAGAATTTTGTCGGCGCTGGGTATGGGAAATTAATTATACTTATAGTGAAGGTGGGAGATTCAGGATATGGCTGAAATTATTAAGGTCGGCATGGCTGATTTGAATATATGTGTTAGCCCCGATGGTATTACAACTCTGGGCCTTGGTTCGTGCGTAGGAATTGCGCTGCGTGATCCTAATACGAAAATCGGAGGATTGGCTCATATTATGCTTCCGGATAGTACAACGATCAGAAATAATACAAACATCCCAAAATTTGCCGACACCGGTATTGAGGAATTGGTAAAAAGAGTGGTGGCAAGAGGCGCTAACAGAACCAGGCTGGTTGCAAAGATTGCAGGCGGAGCTCAGATGTTTTCTTTTCAAGGAGGTAATTCAGAGGCTACGCGTGTAGGTGAGAGAAATGTAGAAGCCGTTAAGAAAAAACTTGCACAGCTGCGTATACCGATTCTGGCGGAAGATACGGGCAAGAATTTTGGAAGAACCGTTATCTTCTATCCGGAGAACGGTGATTTTGTTATTCGGGCAGTAGGAAAACCCGAGAGGATTATATAAGTTCATTATTTGGTACGGCGGAAGGTAAAAAATGGACACGGAAAAAGAAAATCAAAATGACAGTCAAAATGACAACCAAAGTGAAAATCAAAAGTTTATTACAGAAGTTGAGGAGATTATAGATCCTGAAAAAAGGAAAATTCGCGAGGAGCGGGAGAAGGAAGCACTGAAAAGAGCTAGGAGAAGAAAGGTGATTCCTCCTTTTGTGATGCTCTCTGCAGGGGCTATTGTCAGTATTGTTATGTTTGTATTGCGTTATAATTTGAAAGACGTGCTGATAATCTTATTGTGTGTTCTTGTTGTTTTTTATATTGCAGGTGAATTGATAAAGTGGATGTTTGACCGCTTTGAGGCGCAGATTGAAGAAGCGCGGCTGGAAGAGGGAGAGGTAATCGAGAAAGAACCGGATTCGACCGCTGATACGGGCAAGCGTAAGGAAGCAGCTGAACAAACTGAAAAAACAGCAGAAGAAGGCGAATGAAAAAATTCTTTAAGTAAGGTTTAATTCATGGCAATGGGGAGCATAATTTCTATCGGTTAAGTCAATGTAAAGTGGAGGAACGCACATGGATGAAACAGGCAGAAAAAAACTCTGGGAGGAATATGGAAAGACGAAATCTCCTGAGGTGAGGGAAAAAATAATATTAGAATATGCTCCGCTTGTAAAACTGGTAGCAGGACGGCTTAGTATGTACCTTGGCTATAATGTGGAGTATGAAGATCTGGTAAGCTATGGTATTTTCGGACTGATTGATGCAATCGATAAATTTGACGCACTTAAGGACGTTAAATTTGAAACATATGCAAGTTTGCGTATCAGAGGTGCTATTTTGGACCAGATACGTAAGATGGACTGGATTCCCAGAACCATCAGACAGAAACAGAAAAGAATAGATCAGGCAATCAGGGAAATTGAAACAAAGTACGGAAGAAGCGCTACGGATGAAGAGATAGCAGAAAATCTGGGAATTACTAATGAAGATTACCTTGACTGGCAGTCCCAGATGAAGGTAACAAATGTTGTTTCGCTGAATGAATTCATGGAGCAGGGGGGAAGCGATATCCCTAATAATAGTTCCGGCGGATATAACAGCAGCGCTCAGTTCGACGGACCTGAGGAAGTCATTGAGAAAGAAGAACTGAAAAGAATTCTGGCAGAGGCTCTTGAGCTTCTGACTGAAAAAGAACAGAAAGTTATTGTTTTGTACTATTATGAAGATTTGACTTTGAAAGAAATAAGCAGCATTTTGGAGGTATCAGAATCCAGAATTTCACAACTGCATACAAGGGCATTGCAGAAGATGAAAGTGAAGCTTGGAAATTATATGGGTATATTAACAGACAGAACTTAGTGAAAGCATATGAGGTAAAGAGTGAACGGATATTTTAGATTGATTCATGAAGAAGGCAAGACCGGTATCAAATTGATTCCTCCCACTGAGGGCGGAGCGCCTGTTTTAGTAAATGATGTGGTTGAGTATTTAGCGCTCAAAGACATCATTTATGATAAAAATGCTTTATATAAGGCAATAGAAGCGTCGGCGGAGAAAGAAATCGGCTTTCTGTTGGAAAAGCGCACGACTATGAAGGAGCGAGAATGCTATAAATTTACGTTAACGCCTGATAATATGCAGGCGTATGCCAGATTTTATGCACCTTCCATCGGCGGCGAAGAAATGACGGCTGCCGAATTTATTAATGATTTAGAGCTTAAAGGAATCAGGCATGGAATATTAAAGGAGAAAATAGAAGAGTGTTTTGCGTCGAAACGTGAATATTGTAAGGATATTCTGGTCGCGCAGGGAACAGAGCCCGTACATGGGACTGATGCCCGTATTGAATACTATTTTAATACAGATAAAAAAGCGAAGCCGACTTTAAAAGAAGACGGAAGCGTGGATTTCTTCCAGCTTAACATGGTTAATCACTGCGATAAAGGTGACGTGTTGGCGAAATTGTTCCCGGAAACTCAGGGCGAATATGGTATGAAGGTTACCGGGGAGCGTGTTAAGCCACGGGATGTTAAAAAGGCGGTTTTAAAATACGGTAATAATATAGAAATATCTGAGGATAAGACTACATTGACCTCTTTGGTCAACGGGCATGTGGAACTTGTAGAAGGCAATGTTTTTGTCTCCGATGTACTTATCGTGGAAAATGTAGATAATTCAACCGGAAATATAGATTATGAAGGAAGCGTGCAGATCAATGGTAATGTATGCACGAACTTTGAGGTAAAAGCAAAGGGAGATATCATAGTAAATGGAGTGGTAGAAGGAGCATATCTGGAGGCCGGCGGAAACATTATTATTGCAAGGGGTATGAATGGCATGGCGAGAGGCGTCTTAAAAGCCGGAGGCAATATCATATCCAAGTTTCTGGAAAATGCGAAGGCTGACGCAGACGGATATATTGCATCCGAATCCATTCTTCACAGTACCATTACGGCAGGAACCGAAGTGAATGTGGACGGAAGGAAAGGATTTATCACAGGTGGTAAAGCCAGTGCGGTGAGCTGCATAAACGTTAAGACTCTCGGTTCTTCCATGGGTGCCGATACAACGGTAGAGGTAGGTAATGACCCGCGTCTGGCAATCAGGCTTCAGGAACTGCAAAAGCAGATTGAAGAAGAGAATAAATCCATACAATCCATCCAACAGATTCTGATTTCAACCAAGCAGAAAATGGCAAAAGGCGTAAAACTTACACCGGAACAGATGCAATATTTACAGACGTTAGCATCTGCTAATCAGCAGAAAGCGGCGATAGTCCAGCAATGTGCGCAGGAAGCGGAAGTATTGCAGGGGCAGATGAAAGGAAAAGAGGGCGCCAGCATTATAGTCCGTGGTACGGTGTATCCCGGAACAAGAATATGCATAGGCGACGTTTCCATGACTGTGCAGAAATCTTCGCAGTATTGCCGATTTATTAAATCGCAAGGCGATGTTAAACTGACCGGAATATAAAATATTGCGTTTGTATGTATGCCTGAATGGCAAAGGGGGAATTATAAATGGCAATAGGACAGATTGAGATACAGGGACAGATTACAAGAGCGCAGGATTTTACATCAATCAGGCACCATGAAGACACCAAGGGTGCGGTAGATCAGGCAAATGTAAGCGTTCAGTTTTCCAAGCAGGTTGAAGCTCAGGTTACGAAAGTAAATCGCGGAGAACAGCCGGAATACTATAATAAGAAGTTTGATGCTAAGGACAAGGGAAGCAACGAATATCACGGTGACGGCGGTCAGAACCGCAAAAAGAAAGAACAGAAAGAACCGGATGGGAAAGTGCTGCTGAAGAGAGTAGGAAGCTTCGACATAAACGGTTGAAAACAGGACGGAGGATAAGGTGGCGCTATGGAGATACTTTTAATCATAGTGGGTATTGTTATTTTCGCATTGGGATATTTTATGCCGGATGGAAAAAACGACATGGATGAAGATATCCAGATGATTGGCGAGGACGAAGTCAGAAAACTGGTTGATAAAGAAGTAGAGGGCGTTAGAGGACATATTTCGGATATTGTTGATGAGGCAGTGTCTTATGCCATAGAGAAAACAGAACGCTCTATGGAAAGACTTACCAATGAAAAGATTATGGCTATCAATGAGTATTCAGATACTGTCTTAGATGAAATAAATAAGAATCATAAAGAAGTCCTTTTTCTGTATGATATGCTGAATGATAAGCATGAGAACCTGAAAAGTACGGTATCTGAGGCGGTTAAGACTGCTGAGGAAGTGACGCAGAAGGTCAAAGATGTGGAAATTACCGTAAAGGAAGCCACCTCAATGGAGGTTGATAATTTTCTTCCGATATCTCCGCCGAGAATAAATATTGTTCATAGACCGGACAATGATTATGTTGCTGATGAACCGGAAGAAATAAAGATGACGGCAGCAAAGAATATGGAAGCTTTACTGGCAGATACATCTTATATGGAGGAAGTACTTCCTGAGGATATCCGTTTTGCGGGAAATAGCGACACTTATGCGGACATTAATGAAAATACCAGAAACAGTAATGACAGAATTCTGGGATTGCACAAAGCTGGTAAGTCTGATGTGGCAATTGCTAAGGATTTGGGGCTGGGCATCGGAGAGGTCAAGTTCGTCATTGATTTGTACGAAGGTTTGAATTAGAAGGGCGAATTTTTGGGTGAATTATGAAACTGAAATTGAAATACTATTTACGCGGTCTGGGTCTTGGAATCGTCGTAATGGCAGTTATAATGTGCATTAGGGGATCTAATAACGACAATAAGATGACCGATGAAGAGATTATGGCAAGGGCTAAACAACTTGGAATGATAGAAAGCACGGTACTGATAGATACTTCGTCAGAGGAAGATAATGATGTACAGGAAACCGATGCTGATCAGCCGGAAGACACCTTAGAATCAGAAGATACTGATGAACAGCCAAATACCACATTACCGTTATTGCCGGATGCATGGTCTAATGCCGGTACAGATAAACAGGGCGAACAAAATGATACAGATACGGACGCAGATATTGCACCGGAGACACAAAGTGATACTGAAATGACTGAGGACAGCGTACAGGATATACAAAGCGACACAGAAATGGATGATGGCAGCGTACAGGATACACAAAGCGATGCGGACATGACTGAAACCGGCGCACAGGAGACCTTGTCAACAGATAAGGAATTTCCTAAGGTTATAATAATATCGAATGGAGAGAGCTCCTATACAGTCAGCAAAAAACTTGCAGAGATAGGCGTGGTTGAATCTGCGTCGGATTTTGATACTTATTTGTGTGAGCATGGCTATGACAAAAAAATCAGAGCGGGAACATATACAATTCCGATAGGAGCTACCGACGAGCAGATGGCAAAAATTGTTACGGGCTCAAAGGTAACGGAGTGAGGTAAAATCAGGAAAAAGAGCTTGCATAAGCTCTTTTTTTATGATATAGTAATTAGGCGTGTGTGGAATAAGTATGTCACATGCAGAAAACACATATGTCCATTGTCTGTTGGTGCCCTTGTGCAAGGGTTAGCAGACGAGCCGGTATATCCGTTAAGGCATATGGGAGAAAACAACTAAATGGAGGAAAGAAACATGAGCGTTATTTCAATGAAACAGTTACTGGAAGCAGGTGTTCATTTCGGACATCAGACAAGAAGATGGAACCCTAAGATGGCTCCTTATATCTTCACAGAGAGAAACGGTATTCACATTATCGACTTACAGAAATCTGTAGGTAAAGTAGACGAAGCATACAAAGCAGTGTTTGACGTTGCTTCACAGGGCGGTACCATTCTTTTTGTAGGAACCAAGAAACAGGCGCAGGATGCTGTTAAGACAGAGGCTGAGCGCTGCGGTATGTATTATGTCAATGAAAGATGGCTGGGCGGTATGCTGACCAACTTCAAGACAATTCAGTCCAGAATCGACAGATTAAAAGCTATAGAATTGATGTCTGAAGACGGTACATTCGATGTACTTCCCAAAAAAGAAGTAATTAAGCTTAAGAAAGAATGGGATAAATTAGAGAAGAACTTAGGCGGAATCAAGAAAATGACAAGAATTCCCGACTGTATCTTCGTAGTTGACCCTAAGAAAGAAAGAATCTGTGTTCAGGAAGCACATTCCCTTGGAATCACATTGATTGGAATCGGCGATACAAACTGTGATCCCGAAGAACTTGATTATATTATTCCCGGTAATGACGACGCGATTAGAGCTGTCAAACTGATTGTATCCAAGATGGCAGATGCTGTTATCGAAGCAAATCAGGGTGCAGAAGAATATGTTGAGCAGGAAGCTGCGGCAGAAGAGGAAGCGGCAGCAGAAGATGATGCTAAAGCCGTAGATATTGAAGAAATTGCAGCAGCAGAAGAAGCTGGGGAGTAATATCAGTATAGATTTATATGAAAATCTGCAGATTAAATTTAAAATGAATTATATAGGAGGAAATATAGATGGCTATCACAGCAGCAATGGTAAAAGAGTTAAGAGAAATGACCGGTGCAGGCATGATGGATTGCAAGAAGGCTCTGGGCGAAACTGACGGAGATATGGAAGCAGCGGTTGAATATTTGAGAAAGAACGGACAGGCAAAAGCTGAAAAGAAAGCAGGCAGAATTGCAGCAGAAGGACTTTGCCGTGTTGCCGTTAAGGATGATAAGACAGCAGCAGTCGTAGAGGTTAATTCCGAGACAGACTTCGTTGCAAAAAATGAAGATTTCCAGACATATGTTGAGGCTGTTGCTTCACAGGCTGTTAATTCAGACGCAGCTGATTTGGATTCTTTCCTTGCAGAAAGCTGGCACTTAGACGCTTCCAAGACAGTAAAAGAAGCATTGGTTGATAAAATTGCAGTAATCGGTGAAAACCTGAATATCAGAAGATTTGCAAAAGTTTGTGCAAACGACGGCTGCGTAGTTACTTATGTACACGGCGGCGGAAGAATCGGCGTTATCGTAGAAGCAGCTACAGATGTTGTAAACGATGGCGTTAAGGAAGCGTTGATGAACATCGCTATGCAGGTTGCAGCGCTGAATCCTAAATATGTTTCTACAGATGATGTATCCGAGGAATATAAGGCACATGAAAAAGAGATTATCGCTGAGCAGATTAAGAACGATCCTAAGATGGCAGGAAAGCCCGAAAAAGTAATTGAGGGCGCCGTAGCAGGCCGTCTGAATAAGGAACTCAAAGAAGTATGTCTGTTAGAGCAGGTATATGTAAAAGCTGAGGACGGTAAGCAGTCTGTAGCAAAATACATCGAGCAGGTTGCAAAAGAAAACAGCGCTAACCTTTCCATCAAATCCTTCGTTCGTTTTGAGACAGGCGAAGGTATCGAGAAGAAGGAAGAGAACTTTGCAGAGGAAGTTGCAAAGCAGATGGCTGGGAACTAAGAAATAATACGTTATCGCAAATTAGCTTGTTATTTAAAGGCAGATTGAAAATGAAATGATAAGACATCATTACTTATAGAAATATAGGTGGTGGTGTCTTTTTATGTTTCGGGAATATTTTACATTTTGGAGATTTTTATTGTTTTTAATCATAAGCTGAAAAGGTCTCAAATAATTATTGAAAATCCTGCCATCCTAAGGTATTATGAAAGTAAGATATAGGAAGAAAAAATTTTACTGATTAGAGTATACTAATACAAGGAAGGACTGGTTTTTTGTGGAAGCAGCATTAAAAAATGACTATCAAAGCATATTAAGTGAACAAAAAAAAGAAGTTCGCAATCTTGTAATGGAAGGATTAGAGCAGATTAAAGATGGAAAGACCAAAGACTTTAATACTGTATGTGACAGATTGGAGAAGAAATACGCAGAATGAAGCATTACCGGATTGAGATTACCGACTTGGCAGAGCAGGATTTGGAAAATGCCGGCGATCATATTGCTTATAACCTGAAGAATCCGACGGCTGCTATTAATATGGTAAAAGGTATAAGAGAGAAGATAAATTCTTTATCTGATTTTCCTGAAAGGAATGATAAGGAATAATATTTTATACAGCTAAATAGCAAATGTAAACAGGGGTAAGGTCTTGGTGAATTATTAAGCTTTATGCCCTTTTTAATTTGTTTTTTAAATAAACTGTTGAATTCAATATTAAAAAGCTATAGACTAATCAATATAATAGGTCGGGGGAGGTAGCCGGCAACGGCACAACATTGATATGAATGAATTAGAGCAATATATATCATTAATGACAGATTCTGATATTAGGAAAATCATTATCAGTAAACCCGCATTAAAGACGGAAGAATATAGAAAGATTGTCATAGAAAACAAGGGAGAAATGTTTCAGGCGGCGAAATATACTAAGGAGCAGGTATTTCATGAAAACATCATGCCACAGGATTTGCAGGCAAGATGTATGCAGCTCGTTGAGAATCATTTCAGACAGGTCAACGGTATGTCGGCTGATAAGGAGCATATAATTCTTATTTCAAAAAACGGTTCATGCAATTATAAAGTAAAAAAGAATGATACGGATACAAGCAGTGCCATCCCCGTAAGCAAAGAACATAACAGAAAGAAAAAATATATTCTCGAAGAAGGAATGGATATCGAGCCATTGACAGATATGGGTATTTTCACTAAGGATAAAAAAGTCGTTAATTCCATGTATGACAAATATAGGCAGATAAACAGATTCTTAGAAATATTGGATGATGAGATTTCAAATATGCAGCTTAAAAAGCTGAATGTCATAGATTTTGGCTGCGGTAAGTCGTATCTAACCTTTGTTGTATATTATTATCTGACAAAGATTATGAAAATTGATGTTAATATGATTGGACTCGATTTAAAGGCTGACGTCATTGAAAAATGCAATATTGCCGCAAAGAAGTATAATTACGGCAATCTGAAATTTGTGCTTGGAGACATTAACGGATTTGAAGCTCCGTTTGACGTAGATATGGTAATTACACTGCATGCCTGCGACACTGCGACGGATTATGCCCTATATAATGCAATAAGATGGAAGGCCAGGATGATTTTTTCCGTACCATGCTGTCAGCATGAACTTAATAAGCAGATTAAATCGGACAACTTTCCCATATTATCGAGATACGGAATTATCAAAGAGCGCTTTTGTGCATTGGCAACAGATGCGATACGTGCAAATTTGCTTGAATATTGCGGGTATAAAACGCAGCTGTTAGAGTTTATCGATTTTGAAAATACACCTAAAAATATCCTGATACGAGCAGTTCTTAGACCGATGACCCCGAAGAATGTCAGAGAGAGAGCTCTTAAGGAGGTTTCTGAATTAACGAATGAATTTTCTTTTACTCCGACATTGCTTCGGTTATTGGGAATTGAACTTCGCTGAGGAAGCTGCTTTTAAGGAGCTTCCTCAAAATTAGAGAGTCGGGGATACATTTGTCCCGGATTATATGCGTCCGATAGATTATCCGGTGTGACAAATTGTTCATCAAGCACGTCATCGGAGTACCTGATGGTATAGTATCCGTAATATATCGTACCTGAGCTCTGGTGTACATTGCATTGTATATGAAGAATATTATTTTTCCTTTTGAAATATTTATATTCCAACTTTATAGTATCTGATTCCGTTAATTCGCCGGCAATCCTGTCTTTTATTTCTTGTGCGTTTATAAAATTCAAATATTCTGATTCCGTTATTTCATATGCTATGTATTCTTTGTAAGATTCTCCGTCAAAACACAGATATGTATCTATCCAAGTATGAGAATAAGTGCGGCCGATATCCGGATCGTATATGCCATCATAGTCCTCTACATCTAGAAGTATGTCTCCGTTTTTTGTCATATAGACATAACCCCATTCGTTGGAAACCCAAATGCGTATTTCTCCGTTTTTAAGGGACATGATGGAAAACTCTTTTGATGTACCTATTAATCTATAAGAATTTATTACAACATGCGTTTCATAATTAAATTCAAGCAATTCTATTGTAAGGTCATCAAATAACATTGAACTTTGATGAATTAAAAGACATGTCTCGCCGTCACTGCTGCAGTACCATGTTTGAAATGGTTTATTATCGCCGCTGTCAGCAACGCCTATTAATTCTTTTAAACCGTCGTGATCCATATCGACATACACGTAATCCTTCATCGGATATCCCGCGGCAGCGCGTGTTTTTGCAAGAAGTTCTTTTTCACTTAAAGATTGTGCTTCAAAGAACTCCATCCATTCAGATATAAGCAGATTATCTGATAAAGCGGAAAAATCTGCAATAGAATCTACGGCGCAGTCTGTTATTCTGTTCAGATATACATATGCGTAATCCGGNATTTCAGCTTCCCAGATTGTAAAAGCGGGCATTACGGATTCCCAGATTGTAGAGGATGGCATAAGAATCTCAAGAGCTTTACCGTCTTTTATAGTACAGTTGGCGCCTAAATAGGTGAGCATGGGTATTCCCTCACATAAATATTTCCCNTTGTATTCTAAGATATCGATTATTCCCTGGTCAACACAATTGCAGTCAGTCATGTGNCCGGTTTCTTTTTCAATGCGGATTTCACGAATGCCGTGTCCNAGTATCAACTGTGAATCTGATTCATTAAATTTGCACCGTGTAAAATCTTTAATATCGTCAAGTGCGAGATAAAATTTTCCGTTATATCCGTAAAACGTTATTGTGGAGCCTGTACACTCATTGCTGATTACCGGTACTTTATATATCCGNACATCCATATTATCNGNACTTTCANTACTTATATCANCNGTACTTTCATTACTTTTATCGTCAGTATTTTTAACACTTTCTATCGGATAATCGNTATTTGCATAGGCGATATTTGAATTATTAATAAAGATTATNNAGCAAAGCGCAATNGNCATTANCTTNTTGAGANATTTCATCGGTCGTTCCTCCAATCANTGTTTTGAGATNTNTTNTATNACGNGAAAAGTATNAATAGCNNTGCAGTTTTTAGNNANTNTANCACGGAAAAGGTNTNAATACANTNANATTGCACAAACTNNGANAANNAACATTTAGNCTATACACATTCATATCAATNTGGTAAAATTCAGATTGAATCGTAATTCGGAATTANGCTATTGAGAATATAGGAGCATTTGATGCAGGAACANAAAGAAGAACAAAAAAAGNANTTAATAAAGAAACTGATAAAAGAAATGCCTGTAAATCTGAAAAAGCAAAAGCTGTTTTTGGTATGTGGACTTGTTATNGNCGGGTTCGAAGTACTGGGACTTATNTTGACAGGATTGNCNGCTGAGGGTAAGNCGTATGTNATTAANNCCNAAAATATNCTGATGCTTNCANNTGCAGGAATTGCGACGTTTGTCTTGACAACAGCGGCTTTGTACTTCCTGTGGTATGGCGGNCGNCGTTTTGTTGCGGGCAGTCCGGAGCATTCAAAGCTGCTTTCTAAGCCCTTTTTTTATNANATGGCTNTGCTTATTGGCTGGCTTCCNTGTTATNTGGCATATTTTCCNGCTATTTATTCCTATGACGGTGAGCCACAGTTNATTCAATATACGCAGCATNCTTTCAATAACCANCATCCGATTGCACATACTTTATTTATAGGGGCATGNTATGATNTNGGNAGNTTTTTNCAAAAGAATCTGCATTGTCCNCTGGATGGTATGGCGATTTATGCCTTNTTACAGATGGTCTTNCTNTCAGGCGCTTTTGCCTGTGGCTTNGCATTCCTGATTCGCCGTAATGCTCCGAAGCGTATGCTTATCGGAACGCTTCTTTGGTGCATAATCTTTCCNGTGCATCCTCTTATGGCGATAAGCACTACGAAAGATACTTTTTTTACCGCATTTCTTTTGATGGATTTTTTCATTCTCGCTCAGGCAATGGAGAACGGGGAGAAGTCTGGTAAAAAAGAAATNATACGGCTTTGCATAGTAAATCTTGGTCTTATGCTGTTTCGTAAAAACGGAGTATATATACAGATAATACTTTTTGTAATTCTATTAGTAATCGTGTTGTGTTGTTTCTTACCTTGTATTAAATTACATCGTAAGGTCTGTGACTTTTCAAGAGAAAATCACGTGGAAGNATGGGTAAAGCTGGCGGCTGTTACGTTTTTAAGTATCTGCCTGTTTNTTGCAGTGGAGCANTNTCTTGTATATTTAACTGANGCTGAACCGGGAGAGTCGGCGGAAGCGTTNAGTATTCCGTTNCAGCAGNTTGCAAGAACCTATAAGAGNAATGGCGAACAGATGAAAGAAGAGGATNTGGAGCTGCTGACCGCCTATCTGCCAAGAAAAGGGATGGAAAACTACCGTCCATATATTTCGNATGGTGTAAANATGTATTTCAATAATNATNTNTTCAGGGAAAATCCCNCNGNTTTTATAAGNATTTATCTNCGNCTGGNATNNAAATATCCNGGTTCNTANTTNANGGCGNCGTTATATCAGACGATGGGAGACTGGTTTTT
>JAAUZS010000084.1:0-13834 GCA_014804495.1 Lachnospiraceae bacterium | reverse complement strand
ATNTATCNCATTGTNTGGTATATCAGGANTGGTGGCGTGACAGAACAGGNTANCTGATNACNGATGCAACGCCGGTTTTTGCGGGTGATTTTGTGAAAAAAGAGAANTTACTGCCGGNNGTGAGNAATGCCTATGAGGCGNTAGCTACGGATTGCGTACACCAGCGCTTTTTGCCTGCAAAAATAATGTTTGCACCGGCGCTATACTGTTTTNTGACGTTGTTTGCGGGACTTGCTTTTTTGAAACGGAAGCGTTACCGTCAGCTGATTCCATGGGCGGCTGTAATGATTTATCTTCTGACTGTGGCAGCCGGCCCATGTGTGTTAATCAGGTATATTTATCCTTTTATGGCCTTGATGCCGTTTTTGGCATTTCAGGTACTCAGAGATGAAAAGGCATGAATGGAATATATTATTTTAACCGCTNCAAAATTTCNAGTAGATATTTCCACGTGCGNAGCGCNCTGTCTGCGCTTAATGATTCTTGTGGNGTATGGGCGCCTTTTATATCAGGACCGAAAGACACACAGTCAAGTCCTGCGAGTTTACCNGAGAGAAGACCGCATTCAACNCCGGCATGCATGGCCTGAACTATNGGNTTGTTNCCGTATTGNTCTTCATAGATTTTTATCATAAGTTCACGGAGCGGAGAGTCTTTACGGTATTCCCATGCGGGATATGCACCGCTGCAGCTTATGGCTCCTCCAAGCGCTTCAATCAGACANTTTATNCGTTCCACGAGTTCATACTTCTCGGTTTCAACACTGCTGCGTACTGCAAAAGAATACATGACCTCCGTATCTGTGGAAGAAAGAATCCCGAGATTCAGCGAAGTCTGCACCAAATCCTTGATATCGCTGCTCATACGCTGTATNCCGTTAGGAAGACTGACAAGCGCGGTAATAACCTTTGAGGTTGTGCCNTCAGTCNTAGCTGAGGCTGAGGCAGAAGGTTTTTTATTACAAATATCCAGNTTAACATCCGGGTCTGTCAATTGATATTCCCTTCGATAGATTTCATTTAATTCACGGACTGTATTTTCAAAACCTGACAAATCTGCTTCGTTTGAAAGAAGAATCTGAGCTGATGCATCTCTTGGAATTGCATTGTCCATAAGTCCTCCGCTTACGGAAATAATTCTGAATGAAAANTCGCTGAAAAGCCGGTATAAAGTGCGGCCAAGNAGTTTGCTTGCATTGGCGCGTCCCTTGTCGATTTCTACGCCGGAATGTCCGCCCATCAGACCTGATACTTTTAAGTCAACTGCGATTCCGGAAGCATCTTCTCTTTCCAGCGGNAGCTTAGCGTTGACTCTGATTCCGCCTGCACAGCTTACTAACAGATAGCCTTCCTCTTCTGAATCAATATTCAGCATAATACGTGATTGTAAAGAAGAGCAGTCTAAAGCGGAAGCTCCAAGCATGCCTGTTTCTTCGTCTGANGTNAATATGACCTCAAGCGGTGGATGAG
The DNA here is from genome assembly GCA_014804495.1 of Lachnospiraceae bacterium. GTDB lineage: Bacteria > Bacillota > Clostridia > Lachnospirales > Lachnospiraceae > UBA3282. The sequence goes on along the minus strand of JAAUZS010000084.1, from coordinate 12,365 downwards.
GGATGTCTTCTGATTCAAGAATAGCCAGAGCATAAGCNATAGCAATGCCGTCATCAGCGCCCAGAGTGGTTCCTTTTGCAGTGATGGTATTGTCATTCAACTGTAGTGTAAGTCCGTCTTTGTTAAAATCGATATTGCTATCCGAATCTTTTTCGCAGACCATGTCCAGATGTCCCTGAAGTATGACAGGTGACGACTGTTCATATCCTGATGTTCCGGCTTTGAAAATAATCACATTATCGGAATCATCCTGAATGTATCTTAATCCATGTGTTTTTGCGAAATTGACGCAATAGTCGCTGATTGCCTTAGTATTTGAAGAACCGTGCGGAATGGCGCAGATTTCTTCGAAGTAGCGGAATACCGGTTTTGGTTCTAAGTTTGATAAAATTCCCATGATAGTCTCCATTCTTGATATGCATTTTTTATGAATATACCCAGATATTGTATCATGAAACTGGGGGTTGTGGTATAATATTTTTATATTAATTCCGGACGGCTGCGGACGAATCTGGATTGCGGACGGTCAGAGCCACATATATTACTATGAGAGGTGCGCTTTCGCTCCGGTTCAGACGCAGCGGTACTAAGCTCGAAAAGACCTCGCTAAGTACCGGCGTCATCACAGGACCTCACATAGTAATATATGTGACTCTGACCTGAGCTATGGAGCCGTAGACCACTGAAAGTGGTCTTGTATTTTAAGCCGCATATATGAAAGGAGCCCAGAACTATGTCATACACAGAACTTTTATCAGAAGCCTCACAACTGCATGATACAATCATAAACGACAGGCGCTTCCTGCATCTTAATCCCGGAACGGGATTTGATATTCAGGATACGGTTTCATATGTAAAAAAGCAGCTTACGGATATGGAATATGAACCGCAAGCATGCGGCAGGGCAGGATTAGTTGCTTTGGCGGGTAAGGGAAAAGAAGGAAAAGTATTTATGCTTCGCGCGGATATGGACGGATTACCGATTAAGGAGGAGGCGGATGTGGATTTTGCTTCCGAAAACGGAAAGATGCATGCCTGCGGACACGATATGCATACGGCAATGCTGCTTGGCGCCGCTCGTCTTTTAAAGGAGCATGAAGATGAAATCGAAGGAACCGTGAAGTTGATGTTTCAGCCGGCGGAGGAAATATTTGAAGGCTCTAAGGATATGATAGAGGCGGGACTATTGGAAAACCCGTCCGTTGATGCGGCGATGATGATTCATGTTATGGCGGGAATGCCGTTTCCGGCAGGAACTGTCATTACGGCTATACCAGGAGTCAGCGCTCCAGCGGCCGATTATTTTGAAATCAAGGTAAAAGGGAAGGGATGCCACGGCTCGATGCCGAATACGGGAGTAGACCCGATTAATGTTGCCGCACATATTGTTATCGCCTTGCAGGAGATTCATGCCAGAGAACTTGCGATGGGGGACAGGGCAGTGCTGACAATAGGCACGATGAACGCCGGAAATGCTGCAAACGTTATACCTGACGTGGTAACGATGGGCGGAAGCATACGGACATTTGATGAAGAAACACGTATCTTTATTAAGCAGAGGATGACTGAAATAGCAAAGGGAATCGCACAGTCATTCAGGGCTGAGGCGGAAGTGACATTCGGCAGCGGATGCCCGACTCTTTTCAATGATAAAGTATTGACGGACGAGGCTTATAAATATGTCAAAGAACTCTTGGGAGAGGGAAAGGCTTTTTCATCAAAAGATTTAAGTGAAGCGGGGGACGGACAGAAATCTTCTAAAACGGCAGGCTCTGAAGATTTTGCCTATGTGAGCCATAAGGTGCCGTCCGTTATGCTTGCCATTGCTGCGGGAACGCCGGAAAAAGGATATATCTATCCACAGCACCATCCTAAAGTTATGTTTGATGAAGACGCTCTTTGCGCGGGAAGCGCTGTTTATGCTTATACGGCACTGCGGTGGCTGGAAGAGCATAAATAGGGAAAAATCACAAGGGACGAACTTAGTCAAAGCAAACAAAAACGGTGCTCACCGCAAGCGAAATCGCATCGTTTTTGTTTGCTTTGACTAAGTTCTGGTTATTGAGGTGGAGTTACACAATTGTCTAAAGTTTTAGTCTAAAATTTTTTCGTTAGGTCAATTTAGGATTTTTAAAATTTCCATTTTTTTTGTCATATTTTTAATCCCTAAAAAGTATTATAATTGAATGCGCATTTACTTATTACAGTTAGGAGGGGGAATTATGGCTCCGGATAGTTCTGTGAAAGAATTGTTTGACAGGTATTCCGATATGGTATATAGAATTGCAGTGTCCTATGGGAAAAATGTCTATATAGCGGAAGAGGTAGTTCAAGAGGTATTTTTACGTTATCTGAGAAAAAAGCCGCATTTTGAAAGCGGCGAGCATGAGAAGGCGTGGTTTATACGTGTGGCAGTCAATTGCTGCAAGAGTATGCTTAACACGGCGTGGATGAAGCATACCCGTCCGCTAGAAGAAGCGGGACAGGCTGTAGATTTTTCAGGGCAGAATGAAGAACATGAATTATTTGAAATGCTTTCAGAGCTTCCCGCTAAATACAGGATTGTATTATACTTGCGTTATTATGAGGAATATCAGGTAAAAGAAATAGCGAAGCTGCTTGGCATAACCCCGAATCTGGTATCTGCCAGACTGGTGAGGGCGAAGAAGCTTCTGAAACAGAAATTATTAACGGATATGGAGGGAATAGGAAATGAAGCAGGAAATATTTAAGAGTATGTATAATCAGATTAGCTTATCGGAAGAGCAAAAAGACGGAATATATAAAGAACTTGAAGAAGCGGCGGAAACCGGAAAAACAGCAAAAAAAGTCCGCTTTACGGCAAGAGCCGCAGCGTTTGCAGTTATATTTCTGCTCTCGGGTATGACCGTATTTGCTGTGGGCAGGCTTTCGTTGGAAGACAGGTTTGCGGAAGCTCTGTATCCGAGACATGAACATAATTTGACAGCGGATCAGAAAGGATTCTACGAGAAGTATGGCAATGTATTGGATAATGTAATTGAAACGTATTATGGAACATTGAAACTTGAAGCGGCTTTGTATGACGATTATTATCTCATAGTTCCATATACTTACGATATGAATCTTAAAGATGGAGAAAACAGAGAAAAATATTCGGGGATAAGCATAGACAATATATGTTACTATACTGTAGTTGGTTCGGAACCTGCTGATTTATGGTTAGGTAATTACAGGTATTGGGATTCGGCGGAGTCCGGCGTTCAAGTGGGAAGCTATATTTTTGATGCAAGAGATAATGAGAAGTTTGAGCAGGGTGAAGTCATTCAGGTGTGCACGGAGCGAAGCGATTTGTCAGGTGTGGATAAGTATCTTACCGAGTTTACACTTGGAACTAAAGTGGACAGGGTAAATCTGACCATAGCTGAGTCTACACGTAAGGAATTTGAGGAAAACGGAATTATGATTGAGGAAATATCAGTCTCTCCGATATCAATATTTTATTCAGGTATCAGCTATTATAAATCAATATATACTAAGTTATCCGTAGTTTTAAAAGATGGCAGTGAAATAGGGTGTTATTCCGGTGGTGATGGCTACTCTGACCGTAAAGAAGGAAAGTTATTAGAAGAGTATCCATATTCGATCAATTATTCCCGTGTATTTACATCTCCTATTAATTTGGAGGAGGTAGAAGGAATTCGAATTAAGACAGGAAAGACGCATATATGGATTCCTATGGAATATGATGATTGATTTATAATTCAACTGTTCTTTAATCAACTTATAAATATAACAGTAACATTTCCGGTATTATTTCTTTACCTTATAGGAAAGTCCGTCGCCAGATGGACGTGGAATCAGAAGGCGAACTTGTTCGCTTTTTATACGGATTTAGCTGTCTGTGTTTAATGATTCATTCGGAGTATTATTACTTATGAAATCAGTCCGAAGGAAACAGAATTAGGCACAGACAGTTTTATTGTAAACAAAAACTTTTTCCAGTATAATCACATTGACGGTTGTGTAATTAATGTGTATAATAATGCTATATGGAGGAACACTAATGAAACAACGAGATTTGATAAAGAAACTTGAAGACGGGGATTTGTTTTCGAGCGACATGGTGGAAATCATGATATATACAGAAGAGACCATGATATAGAGAAGGTTCCAAGGCATAAAGAAGTTAATGAAAGTTTGGCAAAGATGATACTTAGAAAATGGAAATTATTATAAGGAGCTAATAGTATGAAACAGGTTTATCCGACTTTTATAGTGAATACAAGTGATGGTTCAGAGCATCCTTTTTTAGTATGTGTACCTGATATGGAAATTTATACGGAAGGTGATACTTTTGCAGATGCTATTGAGATGGCAAGAGACGCAATTGGTTTAGCAGGTATCTCGATGGAAGATAATAAAGAAGAACTTCCCAAACCTTCAGACCAAACTGCTGCTATCGAGAAAGTAAGACAAGATACAGAAGATATTGATTTCTCAAAAGGAATTTTAACCTATGTAGATGTTGACTTTGCAGAATATAGGAAAAAAGTTGATACAAAAACTGTCAGGAGAAACGTAGCATTACCAAGCTGGCTGAATTATGAAGCTGAACATGCCGGAATAAATGTTTCAAGGGTGTTGCAGGAAGCGTTAATGAACGTTTTAAATGTTAAGAGAAATGTATAAAGAAACCCACAAAATCATCCGATATATACCATAAGGCATTTAATCGTGCACTTAATTAAAAGAAACGGATTTCGAATCAAAGTCAAAGGAGGACTAATAATGAGCAAAATTAACGGTTATGGTATTAATCAGGGCAGCTTTTATACGAATGCGTCGAAGAATAAGTCTGTAAAAGAGACAAAAGAAAAGGACAAAACAGATAAGACTGAGAAGAAGAATTCTTCTGTTCAATTAAGCTCTCAGGCAAAGAAATTGTTAGACGAGCTTAAGAAGAAATACAGTAATATGGATTTTATCGTTGCCGATTATGAGAATGATGAGGAAGCAGCATCATATCTTTCCAGAGGAACTAAGGAGTTCAGCGTGCTGATTGACCCTGAGACATTAGAGGAGATGGCGTCGGATGAGGATGCAAAGGCTAAGAATATAGCGATTCTGGAAGACTCGGTAGGACAGCTTAAGGATATGTCGGAGAAGCTGGGGGATAAAAAGGATGAAGTAACCCATCTTGGCGTATCTATCGGTAAGGACGGCAGCGTTTCATTTTTTGCCGAATTAGAGAAGCTGGGCGAGAGGCAGAAGGAATGGATAGAGAAGAGCAGGGAGAGCAGGAAGGAAGAAAAAGCTTCTAAGGAAAAGACTGCTCTGGAAAAGATGATGCAGGAAAATGCACCGTATGAGAAGACCAAAAAGACGAGAGTCCAGGCTGATTCCGTAGAAGAATTGATTGAAAAAATCAATGCAGTNGACTGGGANAAGGTGAAAGAAGAAGAAAAACCCGAAGAGGGNGGAAGATTNGATTTCAGCGTTTAAAACATAATATAAGTGTATAATAAATTCNAATTTTAAAGGAAAAGGTAACAATGGATAAGCTGGATAAAGAGANGGTTACCAATNNAAAAGGNGTTTTACAAAATAAGTATTACTTATATCTTACGGAATTCTTTGCAGGAATGTCTGTTATGGCAGTGGAGCTTGGCGCAAGCCGGCTCCTTGCTCCGTATTTCAGCTCTTCCCAGATTGTNTGGACGATTATCATCGGNACGATCATGATTGCCATGGCGCTTGGAAANATNTGGGGNGGNAGGANNGCNGATAAAAATCCCAATCCNGACAANCTGTATATNAGAATNATNATTGCGGCAGTCTGGATTGCAGCTATTCCAATATTGGGAAAGTATATAATAGTAGTGATTTCAGCGGCGCTTGTTTTTACGATCAGTAATAATTTNCTGATTTTCGCGGCNTTTTTATCATGTATGATTATTTTTGTGTTTCCGTTATTCCTGNTAGGNACNGTTACNCCGTCTTTNGTNAAGTATACGGTNGACAGNCTCGAAGACAGCGGTAAAACGGTAGGAGCGCTNGGTGCGTTTAATACTATAGGCAGTATTATCGGCACTTTCCTGCCGNCATTTGTGACGATTCCGGCNGTAGGNACTTCCGTGACATTTTTGATATTTGCAGGAATNTTATTAATTCTTTCTCTGATTTATTTTATNAGTACAAAAGGGAAAAAGAAGCAATGCGCAGCGGGCATTATATTATTTTTTATATGCTGTGCGTTTGGGGCATCAAGCCGCTTTGCTTTTTGGGAGACGAATCTTTTGTATGAGGGAGAATCCATTTACAACTACTTACAGGTAAAAGAAACTGACGATAGTGTCATACTTTCTACCAACGTATTNTTCGGCGTTCAGTCCATNATGAAAAAGGACGGAGGCGCCACGGGNATGTATTATGATTATGCCATGGCTGCNCCTGCGATGGCCGGCAGGGTAGACGGNGATATGCTGATTCTCGGAATGGGAACGGGCACTTATGCGAAGCAGTGTGCGCATTATTATGGTGCGTCATCCATAAAAGGCGTGGAGATTGATGAAAAGATTACTAAGCTGGCAGGCGAATACTTTGAACTGCCGTCTTCGGTTCCGGTGACGACCTACGACGGACGCGCATATCTGGCGGCTGATAAGGGAACTTATGATGTCATTATGGTGGATGCATATCAGGACATTACGATTCCCTTTCAGATGTCATCCATAGAGTTTTTTACTCTGGTAAAAGAGCATCTGAATGAAAACGGCGTTATGGTAGTCAATATGAATATGCATTCTGACGCAGAGGGAAATATAAACGACTATCTTTCAGATACGATAGCAGAGGTTTTTGACTATGTATATACCGTAGAGGTGCGCGGCTCGACTAACAGGGAGCTGTTCGCCACACAAAATCCTGACATACTTTCGGACTTTGAAGCCGTTAGGGCGACGATAGAGGATACAGAGCTTCAAATGATGCTTACGAGGGTATCGGATGGGATTACCCTTTATGAAAAGGGCGAGTATTTACTGACAGATGATAAAGCTCCTGTTGAACTGCTGGGTATGCAGGTTATTGATGCGCTTATTCAGGAAGAACTTTCATATTATAAAGACTTGTTCAAGCTGAAAGGAATACGGGGCTTTTTAGAAGATATATAATCTGAATATAGATGGTTTAATACGCTTCTTTTTGGGAATGATAGAAATACAGAAAGGAGCGTGAAAATAAAATGGATTTCAGAAACAGTGAGACGAAGGAAAACCTGATGCGTGCTTTTGCAGGCGAAAGTCAGGCAAGGAATCGTTATACCATTGCCGCGCATCAGGCGAAAGATGAGAAACTGTATGTAGTCGAGGCAGTATTCCGCTTTACGGCTGAGCAGGAGCGGGAACACGCGGAGGTGTTCTATAAGCATTTGAATGCGGTATCCGGAGAGAACATTTCTGTTGACGGCACATATCCCGTAGATATTGCAAATAGTGTGGCATCACTTTTAAGAATGGCGCAGCATAATGAATATGAAGAGCATGGCGATGTGTATCCGAACTTTGCAAGAAAAGCGGAAGAAGAGGGATTTCCCGCCATAGCAGATTCTTTCAGACAGATAGCAGAGATAGAAAAGGTGCACGGAAACAGATTCGGTCAGTTTGCAGAATGGCTTGAAGGCGGTAAACTATTTGTATCAGATGTGGAGACGGCNTGGATGTGTCTTGAATGCGGTCATATTTACAGGGGAACCGAGGTACCGCCCGTATGTCCGGTGTGCCATAGTGACAGAAGTTACTTTATCCGTCTGGAACTTGCCCCATATACGGGAAATTGCTGTATTAAGTAAATTGTTTAATACTATATTACTGTGCGGGGTATCTTTGCCCCGCATTTATATATTAAATGATGTATGCTTAAATTTTAAAATTTTCGTAATGTTTTTTTCAAAATTCCTTTTCGTAACTCGCAATATGTGTTATTATATATGGGTAGTGTAAAAAATGAGGGGTATTATAAAAGTCAGAAATCTATGAAAAAAGGATTATTAATCTTCATCATAGTTATGCTGATACTGATTCCCACAGCACTGTCCGTCTTTTTTTGTATAAGGCTTAATATCGTACAAAAGGAACTTGAAAAGCTGCAGGCACAGGTAGAAGAGGCAACGGCTGTCAGCAGCGCTGAACTTTTTGGAAACGGAACGGCGTCCGATGGCGGAACAGAGGTTTCTCAGAATNTATATACTGCGGACAGCGTTGACATTTCCAGACGTGACAGTAATGCAGCAAAAGAATCGGATATTCAGGAGTCGATTCTTCCGGACGGTAATTTACGAAAGGTCTATCTGACATTTGATGATGGTCCAAGCAGTAATACGGGGAAGATTCTGGACATACTTGCAGAGTATGACGTGAAGGCGACTTTCTTTGTAGTAGGAAAGGAAGACGAAAAATATAAGGCGTTATACAACCGGATTGTAGAAGAGGGACATACTCTGGGAATGCATTCATACAGTCATAAATATGATGAAATATATCAGTCTGTAGACAGTTACGCACAGGATTTGAGTAAATTACAGGAATTTTTATATGATACGACAGGCGTATGGTGCAGATATTGCAGGTTTCCGGGAGGCAGCAGCAATACGGTCAGCAGAGTGGATATGAAAGAGCTTATTGCTTATTTGAATGAGCAGGATATAACCTATTTTGACTGGAACATTGCGTCCGGNGANGCATCAAGCAGCTATATCAGCGCAGATNCAATACTGTATAACTGCACACAGCAGATACCGAAGTTTAATGAATGTATTATTCTTATGCATGATGCAGCAAATAAAAATACTACAGTACAGGCTCTGCCGGCTCTTATAGAGCGGATTCAGGCGATGGAAGATACCATAATCGTTCCGATTACAGAAGATACGGAACTGATACAACATATAAGCAATGAATAAGAAATGGAGGATTATAGAATGGGTTTTTTCTCAGATTTAAAAGATGATTTAAACCAAGCTGTAAATGAGATGGCGCCGGAAGGNGAACTTGATGCAGCTGATGNCGGTGAAGGATTATCGGAAGATAATGAGACCGGGCAGCAGCAGGAAAGTGTTGTTACTGCGGAAGCATTAAGTGATATGCTTGAAGCAATCAGCGCTGAAAGCGGGTTGGAAATGCCNGAAGAGGAACTTACTGATTCCGGAATGATGGAACTTCCTGAAGCCGGAGATTCAGGTGAAGTAGAAGATTCAGGAGATTCTGGAATAGAAGCTTTGGAAGCGGAGCTTCCCGANNCAGACGTGCCTNANCAGGAGACAGAAATTCCGGTTGATGGAGGTTTTGAAATGGAAAACTATGATATGGAAATGACGGCTGAANCTGAGTTATCAGAACAGCCGATTGAAGAAATAGCAACAGAATCAATATTAGAATCTACAGCGGAAGAAGAACCGCTTGAAGAGAGTGAAGGAGAAGAGAATAGTATGGAAGATGTAATGAGTATTGAATCAAAAGTAGTGTCAGATGAAACAGCAGTTGTAACAGAGGGAATGTCTATCACCGGTGATATCACTTCCGGCGGTTCATTGGAACTGATTGGTAATGTTATAGGAAATATAGAAATTCTCGGAAAATTGAATATAACCGGCGGAATTCAGGGAAATTCCAAAGCGGCTGAGATTTATGCAGAGGGCGCAAGAATAAACGGAGAAGTAATCAGCCAGGGAAGCGTAAAAATCGGACAGAGTTCTGTAGTTATCGGNAATATTACTGCAAACAGCGCAGTTGTAGCAGGNGCTGTAAAGGGCGACATTGATGTGCATGGACCGGTTATTCTGGATACCTCTGCAATTGTCATGGGTAATATTAAATCCAAATCCGTGCAGATTAATAACGGAGCCGTTATCGAAGGTATGTGTTCACAGTGCTATGCAGATGTTAATCCTACATCCTTCTTTGATGAAATCAACAAGAAGAGTAAAAAGAAAGAAAAATAATATATTGTTAGCTTGGGAAATGTGTGCAGACCACACATACAAATTCGCGAGTTGAGAAAGGAGCATGGATATTAAAATGCAGCGTGTTCTATTGAAATTAAGCGGAGAAGCATTGGCCGGTGAAAAAAAGACCGGTTTTGATGAAGATACTGTACGTGAAGTTGCAATGCAGGTGAAACAACTCGTCGAAGATGGAATCCAAGTGGGTATCGTTATCGGCGGCGGAAATTTCTGGCGCGGTCGTTCCAGTGAAAACATTGACAGAACCAAGGCAGATCAGATTGGTATGCTTGCTACGGTTATGAACTGCATATATGTNTCTGAGATTTTTCGTTCTGTCGGCATGAAGACTAATATTCTGACGCCGTTTGAATGTGGTTCTTTCACTAAATTGTTTTCTAAGGACAGNGCCAATAAATACTTTGAAAAAAACATGGTAGTATTTTTCGCAGGAGGCACAGGACATCCTTATTTTTCAACGGACACCGGTGTAGTGNTGCGTGCTGTCGAGGTGGATGCAGATGTAATANTGCTTGCTAAGGCGGTTGACGGAGTTTATGATGCTGACCCGAAAACCCATCCCGAAGCAAAGAAATATGATGAAATATCCATTGAAGAAGTGATTGANAAAAATCTTCAGGTCGTAGATATGACTGCTTCTATTTTGGCACGGGATAATAAAATGCCGATGTGGGTATTTGGCTTAAGCGAGAAGGACAGTATTGTAAATACTATCAAGGGAAAATTTACAGGAACCAAAGTTACAGTGTAANAGTATGAANATACAGAATAGTTNTGATTCGCGAAAGAAAGGTAGGTTTTTTAGGAATGGATGACAGGATAAAAACATATGATGAGAAAATGAAGAAGGCATATGACTTTCTGGTAACGGATCTTGGTGCAATTCGTGCAGGACGCGCTAATCCTCATGTACTTGACAGAATCAGGGTGGATTATTACGGAACGCCGACGCCGCTTCAGCAGGTCGGNAATATTTCCGTTCCTGAACCAAGAATGCTCCAGATTGCACCATGGGATAAGAGCCTGATTAANGATATTGAAAAAGCAATCATGATGTCTGATGTAGGAATAACTCCCAGCAATGACGGCGCTGTTATTCGTCTGGTATTCCCTGAACTGACCGAAGAGCGAAGAAAAGATTTGGTAAAGGATATCAAGAAAAGGGGCGAAGANAATAAGGTTGCCGTCAGAAATGCAAGGCGTGACGGAATGGATGCTCTTAAGAAGCTTGCCAAGTCAGAGGTTTCAGAGGACGAAATCAAGGAATTGGAAGACAATCTTCAGAAGCTGACAGATAAGTATATTAAAGATATTGATGTTCTTGTAGAAGAAAAGTCAAAAGAAATCATGACGGTGTAAATAAGAAACATAAAATATTAAGAGGGGATTGTAGAGTTGTGGTTATTCTGCTTTCCCCTTTTTACCTTAGGATTATATTGAGAGGAGCATAAAATCAGCATGGATGTACCNAATCATGTGGCAATTATTTTGGACGGAAACGGCAGATGGGCGAAAAGCAAGGGTATGCCCAGAAACTATGGACATACGCAGGGCGCAAAAACCGTAGAGGTAATCTGTGAAGAGGCTTATCGTATGGGTATACAGTATCTGACGGTTTACGCTTTTTCCACAGAAAACTGGAACAGGCCGAAGGACGAAGTAGATGCANTGATGAAGCTGCTTCGTAATTATATGAAGACNTGTCTGAAAACAGCGGCAAAAAATAATATGTGCGTNCGTGTAATCGGCGACAAGACCGGTCTTGATGAAGATATCAGGGCACGTATAGAGCAGCTTGAGGANGCTACCGTAAATAACACAGGGCTGCATTTCCAAATCGCCATTAATTATGGCGGCAGGGACGAAATAGTNCGNGCNGTTAANNCGCTTGCNGCGAAAGTGGAAGANGGCGCATTGAAGAAGGAAGATATCACGGAGCAGATGCTTAGCGATACTCTGGATACCCATGAACTTCCGGAGCCTGATTTGCTTATCCGTACCTGTAATGAGATGAGAATTTCCAATTTTCTGTTATGGCAGCTTGCTTATACTGAATTCTNTTTTACGGAGGTAGCATGGCCGGATTTCACCAAAGAAGAATTGGAAAAAGCTGTNNNGGCATATAATAAGAGAGACAGAANATANGGNNNGNTGAAAGAGTGATTTAAACTGATAGAAAGGCACGGTTATTTAAATGTTTCGTACAAGATTACTGAGTGGAATTGTTTTGATTTTATTTACCTTTGGCATTATTTCTGATGGAGGCTGGATTATGACAGGGGCGTTGTGTATTATTTCACTGATCGCCTTTTTTGAATTGACGAGGGCAACAGGTGTACACACGCAGGGAAAGAAGATAAACGGT
>JAAUZS010000083.1 GCA_014804495.1 Lachnospiraceae bacterium | reverse complement strand
CGGAGCAATGCCATCTGCAATATCGAAAAATTGACGAATAATAGCGCCTAATCAGTTCTTCCGCAGCGTTTTCGTTTCCAAGCTTTATCTGTTCAACCAATTCTTCATCGCTCACATTTTCCGGCTCCTTTCTAATAATTTTGGAGTATATATATAATAACGATTATCTTTTCAAAATGATTCAAAAGTTTCGGATTTTTTTAATTTGTAGTATCATAGAATCCAGAGAAATAATTACAATATGAGGAGCGTAATGAAATGATACTGAATACAGGCAGCCGAACGGACATCCCGGCTTTTTACAGCGACTGGTTTTATAACCGTATAAAGGAAGGCTACGTGCTTGTCCGCAATCCCTACAATCCGGCACAGGTCAGCAAATACCTTTTGTCTCCTGAAATCATAGACATTATGGTATTCTGTACGAAGAATCCTTTCCCAATGCTTGAGAGGATTTCATTGCTATCCGCATTTGATACGTTTTGGTTTGTGACAATCACTCCATACGGAGAAGATATCGAGCCTTATGTGCCGCCCGCAGAACAGGTGATGGTATCTTTTAAAAAGCTTTCTGCATTGGTCGGCAAGAATCGGACAAGCTGGAGGTACGATCCCATTTTCATTACGGGCAAGTATTCCGTCGATTATCATATAGAGCAGTTTCATAAAATGGCAAAAGCACTTTCGGGATACACAGAGCAATGCGTAGTGAGTTTTATTGATTTGTATGAAAAAACTCTGAGGAATTTTCGCGGAGTCCGCAGTATCTCAGACAAAGAACAGGAAAGGCTGATAGCCGCCTTTTCCGAAACTGCAAAAGAGTATGGCTTGCAGATACATTTATGCTGTGAAAATGCCGCGCTTGTTCGTGAAAATGTGGACGCGGACGGCTGCATGTCAAAGCCGGTACTAGAGAAAGCCTTGGGCTGTAAGCTGGATGTGCCGTCAAAGAAAATGGCACGAAAGGAATGTTCCTGCCTGCTTGGAGCAGATATCGGCGCATATAACACTTGTGCCCATGGCTGTCTGTATTGTTATGCAAACTATGACAGGAAAACTGTTGTAAAAAACATGAAATTACATAATAAAACCTCCCCGCTTCTGATTGGGGAGGTATGTGAAAACGATGTAATAAAACAGGCCGAACAAAAATCCTGGAAGAACGGGCAATTAAATATTTTCGACTTATAGGATACAAAGCCTCTTGCAAACTCTGCCACTGGTGGATACTTTTCTTGTATTCTCCCCCTGTGGGAGGCTTATTATTCTTTCTTAAAAATTATTCCGTATAAATTTCACAAATTCATCCTTCGGCAGCGGTTTGGAGTAATAATATCCCTGAATATATTCACATTCCATATCAGAGAATTGTTTCACCATGTCTTCTGTCTCTACTCCTTCTACTACTATCTTCATGTTCATTGCCTTAAACATCCTGATTGTATTCCTAAGCATAATCAAAAGTTTGGAATTGGCTTCTCCGCCAACGAAGCTCTTATCAAGCTTAACAATATGGAACGGAAGCGAAGCAATACGAAGCATATTGGAATATCCTGTTCCGAAATCATCCAGCGAAAAGCTGATTCCCGCTTCATTTAAAACATTCAGATTCTGAATCAGGGCATTCTGAGAATAAGATGCAGCGGTTTCGGTAATTTCCAGATTAATCTGCTCCGGTCTGATCCTAAAGCGGTTAAGAATATCCATGACCTGATCCGCCAAGTCGCTGCGCATACACTGTACCACGGAAAGATTGATTTCTACATAATCGAGATTCAATGCCTGATATTCTGCACTGGCAATGAATCTGCAGACCTCCTCTAACACAAATGCTCCGATTTTATGAATAGCGCCGCTCTTTTCAGCCGCCGGTATGAAAATATCCGGCGGAACGAATCCGTACTTTTCATCCTTAAGCCTGAGCAGAGCTTCCGCTGAATTAAAACGTCCTTCTTCCACGGAATAAATCGGCTGATAATAAACGGAAAAATTATGGTCTGCCAAAGCTCTCTCGATGATGCTGTCCACATCTTTTCTTATGTCATAAAAATTCTTCTTAAAAATATTGGAAGCATAAAGGACCTCTCCTGTATATGGAATTGTATTCAATTCATTTCCAAATGCAAGCAGAGACTCAACATCCGGAAAATCTTCAGGACATCTTGCAATGCAGACGCAGTGTACAAGATTTAAGTCCATCTGATTAAGCGAAAATCCACCTTTCATAAGCTCATTGATCATCCTTGCATTTTCTTCTGTCTTGTCAAAATGCAGTTCGTCAATAGCAAGCCGGAATTTACCTGCTCCCAGATAATACAGCTCTGCCCGTATCATTTGCTTTCTGTCAAAGTCAACTATTTTATCCGCAATATCCTTCAATACCCTATTTATACCATCGTATCCCAGCATATCCCGAACGGCATAATAGTTAGTTATATTTATCATTATGATTTGCAGTGGCTTTTCATTTTCAGCCGCTCTATTTACATCAGCAACATATGCGCTTAATTTGCATAGCCCGGTCTCAGTATCAATAACTTCTTCCGGTCTCTGAATCACCATACATATCAGTAGGATACCGCATGAAAGCGAAAACATCTCCACTAAAAGCTCCGGATAAAAGAACTGAACCACAACTGCAACAAACATTATCGGAACCAGCGCTATAAGTGCAGCGAAACGTTTTGAGTCAAACAGCTCTTTATACTTAAAAGCATAATAAAGACCCAGCGCACACAAAACAACAGTCACGATATAAAGGAGCAGAAAACAGCTGCCTCTGGTATATGCATCGTTTTCATCCAGATAAAACATAATATGTGTAAATGGATTGACCGCCAGTGCAGCAGCAACCACCAGAATCGGTCCAAAAAGCAGTATCTTCTGAAATCTGTTCCGCCTTAATTTATGCCATATATCTGCCTGTGCAATAATATAGATAACATAGGAAAAAGGAGTCAGAATGTGGGACATAAGGTACAGAGTATGAGTCATGTATTTAATTGTAACATACCCGGATACATATTCCAGATGAATCGTTCCGATATCTGCTATATCCGATATAAGCACAACTATCAGCATCGTCAAAAAACAACGATTTAATTTCCCCTTCGTCATTCTCCGAATTATCATGGCAATAAGTATCAGTAACAAAATGATAAGTGCGCAATAGTCGAAATAAGCCGCTGTTTTCATTCCTATCCCCATCCTTCTTCAGTAACTTTATCTTATATTATGAAGCCAAACTTTACCAAAACATATATAAATATGATAGCATTATTTTAGTGCAATATCAAGATATCGAAATTGTGACATTGCTGTCACAAATATCAGTATATATTTATTTAACCTGCATCTTTTTATCAATCAGATGATAAATCATACTGATAATGAAGCATAATATTCCGCAAATAAAGAAGCTTAAAGCATGTCCCAGTGTATTATCATAACTTATGTCAACCAAAATCAATTTTGCTACACTGAACATTGAAAGGAACAGTCCATATATCCTAAATGACTTTACGTAAAATCTAAATCCAAGCACAATGCTGATAATGGCAAATAAAAATGCTGAAATACTGATTACATAATTAGCAGCTTCATAAGAGCATAATATTGTAATAAGCAGAACGGTAAGTTTAACCCCTATGTATATTCCCGGCCACATGTCTTTATTCTGCTCTACAAGGTTTTTCGTATTAGCCACGAAAATCATAATTGCCATCAAAACAAGTATGAAGTGGCATATCTCATTGTCAACTGCCATAACTTTATATAAGCTTACAACCATGAGCATTGCATTAATTGTCCGGGTGACATTTACGCTGTGTTTTTCTGTTTGCAGTGTCTTAAAATCCTTTACAAACCTACTCTTCATCGCAAACATATTCAAAGCTGAGACGACGGTAATCATGATTGTCATATCAACATCGTAACTTACATTCAGATCGCCAAGTACATATGTCAGGCTTATAATGATGAAGAAAAAACCTGCCACGTAGGATAGCTGCTTAAATATACCGCTATATTGCTCTTTTTTAACATACATACAAACTCCCAGAACGGCAAAGAACAACAGTCCGAGGCAGAGATACTCGACAGAATACTTTAAATCGGATAAACAATAAATTACTGCCGTCAGTAAACTCATATATTTATAGACGTAATCATCTTTATAATATCCCAGTAGTATAAAAAGAATCATAACAAATGACACTCCGATATGACTACGGAAAAATGGAATCATAGATACGGATATGATAAATACCGGCAGGGTGAAACACTGTATCAGGACTTTTCCGTCATCCTTCCTGTTGTCAAATTTTTTCTCCGCCACGGCGAGCAAGGCAACGCCTATAATTATAAAAATAATTCCGGTGACACTATTAGAACCGTCATTACTATACGTTATATTGGCAATATAGAGCATCAGCAGAATGGTATTAATAATAGTAAATATACCAAAACCCGTATTCTTTTCTTTTAATTTTGTAATAAGGTATAAAACAAATTGTAATATCAAAAAAATGATAATTCCTGCACTTATAATATTAACTTTTGTATTATATTCAGCTAATTCAATTAAATGCCTCTCCAATTCCTCTGACGTTGCATTCCAGAAAGATATCGCAGAAGTCAATACACAGATTCCCATCAATAATTGAAACACATTAATACAGTTAAAGGCATTGTTCACGATGTTTTCATGAAATTCCCTGCTATAATTGCTCACATAGAAAATAGCGGCGGTCACCGCAAAGAACAGGCTCAGCAGTAATAATTTAGTACTGTCATGAGTTTTTGCACATAAGATAATCCCAAAAAACAATGCAATCGTAATACCGCACTGCCCTATTATCTGAAATATCCTATCCTGCCATTTCGATAAATAACAGACAAATACTGCCCATACCAAAATGAAAACGTATAGCGCAATATCTCCTATTGCCTTAAAATACAGATTAGTCAGAAGCAAGGATATGTATACCGCACCGATACCACAGCTGCTGATTGCCAGATAGAGCTTGTTATTATTCTTTCTTAATTTCAACAGACCAAATGTCGTAAGCAGAATACTAACTACATACATAGCTATCATTTTAATCGTATCTGTTATAAATGGAGCCAGCAGAGTTGCAAACAAAATAAAGCTTATAAAAATCAGAATAGAGGCAAATATCCCCATCCATGACTTACCAATCATGTTTTCCAAATCCTTCGGTTTGTCCGCCTTATTCTGAGGCTGAGAGTGTGGAACTTGCGGCTGTGACATTGCATTCTGATACTGCATATTCTGTGCTTGCTGTTGCGGCATCGCGTCGATCCGCTTAATTACAGTATGCTGAGACTCTGAATCTTTCATCCGCTCCTGCATACCCATCCTCAACATACTCAGCTGATTATTCATATAATCAATTTCCGTCTGCAAATATTTTATTTTATAATCCAGTATTGAACTATTGACATTCTGATTATTATATTCATAAATCAAATCATTCAACTGCTTTCTGTCTGTAAGCAGACGGTTTTCGTAATTCAGAATAGAAGCTTCTATATTATTCAGATTTTTATTACTTTCATTATTATAAATTACATTATTATGTACATTATTTTTATTTAAATCATTAAACATATTCAAATTATTCTTCTCCATTTTTCGTATATCAAAAAACAATATTGACCTATATTTAAATAAATGATACTCTAAATATAATTAAAACGCAAGTTTGGAGAAACTGTTTTTTCCGTTTATACTTGCAAATACATACTTTAAAAAGGGGGAATTTCAAATGACATATGAAGAATTATTTTCAAGCGTAAAATCCGAATTCATGAACGCAGATGTAAGCGACGTGAATGAGCATCTGGCATATCAGTTCAATATTACAGGCGAAGCACAGGGAATTTTCTATGCTGAGGTAAAAGACGGCAAGCTGTATGTGGAGCCGTATGAATATTATGACAGAGATGCCATGTTTACATGCAAAGCAGAAACACTGATAAAAATTGCAAAGGGCGAACTCGACCCGATTATGGCTGTCACCCTTCAAAAGCTAAAAGTAGAAGGAAATATTGACAAAGCATTGAAATTAAAAGGTCTGATTGAAAGCAAAAAGAAAAAAAGTTCTAAAAAGGGTTCTAAAAAATAATGAACATATTAGTAATCGACGCTCAAGGCGGTGGTGTCGGCAGACAGCTTGTTACCGCTATAAAACAAAATATACCGAAGGCTTCCGTCACCGCAGTTGGCACAAACAGCACCGCCGCTTCCGTGATGCTGAAAGCAGGCGCCGACCACGCAGCTACCGGCGAGAATGCAGTAATCGTTGGCTGCCGTAATGCAGATATCATTGTCGGTCCCATAGGAATCATCATCGCTGACGCAATGTATGGAGAGGTTACGCCGAAAATGGCCGCTGCCGTTGCNCAGAGCAGTGCAAAGCGNGTGCTTATTCCGTTTAACCACTGCGATAATCTCATTGTGGGAGTTCCCGATTTTTCGATGGGTAAGCTTGTNCAGAACGCNGTTGAGGAAATCNNAAANATGATNGANTAACTATAAAAGCATTTTAAANTCATATTGACAAATAACTAATTTCANGTAAAATNTTTTATTGTCAANAGNTGCTATGGCGTNGTTTNAAANTAAAACAGACAGCATGAAGCTGNCANAGAATGCAGAAGCATTCATTCCATTANTATGTACNGCCATANANNAGNTTGANAAGTGAGGNAAAGCTCATGCGCAAGNNCAAATTAAAAAGAATCGTTATAATAGTNTTNNCTTTATTTATTGNANCTTACTTACTATGCTTGGTTTACTGTACGGCGTCAGTTTTTAAGATGCATACATTGAACTATAATTCCAGAGCCTGGGGTGTTGTTTGGGCTGAATATAAGCTTGATTTTGATAACGATTTGGTCGAAGATAATTATTATGATTTTGACGGAACACTTACCGCCCATTATGAAAATANCTTTTCTGCAGGACAGCAAATAAAGGTCCGATTTGCCTGTGCCATCTCCCTTATGCCTATTTGGAAATCTCGCTATATTAATNNGAATGTTNNNGACGGNGACCANTGGGANTTAACAGTAACTTATGNTGGAAAAGAAAAGCAGACATACGGCAGTAACGCGTATCCTCTTTTATACCGTTTNGCCTATGGTGCAATCAGGTCNGTTATTGATACAACTGAATAAACATAATATGAATGGAATACAATTCCNATAAGAGAGTTTTTTATTAATGTATATCACGAAGGTATACGCTTTCTCAGAAGAGAAACCGTGTACCTTTTTTTCATGACAATAGAATCCCCGTGTAGCATTGATTTTATTGTCTTCAACTCGNTAATAGTATGAAAGGAGATTAACTTATGAACGAAAATTTGAAAACAACAACCAAAAACTTAACCTTATCCGCCATGTTCCTNGCCNTNGGTCTGGTTCTNCCATTTTTNACCGGACAGATTCAGCAGATTGGCAACATGCTGCTTCCNATGCANCTNCCGGTATTCCTNTGCGGNCTNATNTGNGGNTGGAAATACGGCGCAGTCGTAGGATTTATNATGCCGCTCATGCGCTCNATGCTTTTTNNAATGCCNAAACTTTTTCCGTCNGCATGCTCGATGGCGTTTGANCTGGCAACATATGGTCTGGTAGCNGGACTTATNTATGGCATGTCNCATTGGCAGTGCATACGTGCGCTTTATCGCTCCATTATTGCNGCAATGGTTGCAGGCCGCGCTGTCTGGGGCATAGTCCAGATTATTCTGCTCGGNNTAACNGGCAGCCGNTTTACATGGCAGATGTTTATGGCAGGTGCATTNTTAAACGCCATACCGGGTATTATCGTNCANNTGATNCTGATTCCTACCGTTATGGTGGCATTACACCGNACCGGACTTATAAGGTTCCATCAAACGGAAAAAGTTTCGNCAACTACCGAAGGTTAGCTTTTGCTTCCTCTTCACGCTGTCTGCAGATATCCGCCCANCTTGGAAGTTTCCCTACCATATCNGTTAATTCTTCCANNGCGCTTGTAATATCGATATTCTGNGGACAGCTGTTTTTACATTTTCCNCANTTTATACAAGCNGAAGGCAGNTGTTCCTTATCNACGGCATCNANNGACATACCTATATTAAANGAAGGCGCAACCTTCATTTCATTGTAATACCCTATCATTTTAGGNATGTCNATTCCCTTCGGGCAGCCGTCGCAGCAATATCTGCANCCNGTNCACGGNAGCGAATCCTTCATGGTTTCCGCNANCTGCATNANNGTTTCTTCTTCCTTTNCACTCAAAGGATTTTNCTGTTCAAAAGTATGTACATTATCTATCATCTGNTCCATNNTGCTCATNCCGCTTAATACCATCTTCACATTCGGCAANCCCTGAAGCCAGCGGAANGCCCATGAAGCAACNGATTCNTCAGGACGCANNNCTTTAAGCTTTTCNTCATTCTCCTTATCCACTGNNGCNAGTTTACCTCCNCTGACAGGCTCCATNACCCATACGGGAATATTTCTTTCCGTAAGCAGNTCATATTTTGCCTTTGCATCCTGCAANGTCCAATCCAGATAATTAAGCTGAATCTGGCAGAATTCCATTTTATCGCCNTATCCGTCTAAAAATTCCTTAAGCAGCTCCGNGCTNCCATGACAGGAGAATCCCAAGTGCTTAATTCGTCCCAATTCCTTCTGCTTAATAAANTAATCAATGATTCCCCATTTTGAGTCCGTATATACCTGTATGGAATTTTCNTATACATTATGAAGNAGNTAATAATCAAAATANTCCACGTCACACTTTTTAAGCTGTATCTCAAAAATNTCCGCAGGATTATANCNGCTTGCAATCTGATGNCCCGGATACTTNGTAGCCAGACANTAGCTCTCTCTTGGTAACTGNTTTAACGCTTTACCCATTACCACTTCCGAATTGCCNTGATGNTAAGGATATGCCGTNTCANAATAGTTCACGCCATGCTCNCNNGCATACTTAACCATTTCAAATACCTGTTTTTCNTCAATAGAGCCATCTTCATTTAAAGGCAGCCTCATTGCTCCGAANCCCAGAAGGGATAATTCTTTGTCATGGATTTTGTTTGTTATCATAATTTGCTCCTTTTTTAGTTATTCTGATTTCAAAAAGTATAGCATATTTTTATGTTTAACGCTACTATTCAACTCTTCTCTTGTAAGCTATTCTATTTTTCAAGTTCTTCATTAATCTTACCAATCCATCCACTGTTTTCACTCTCAAACAGCTTCATAAACCTTCCAAAATTGCTGCTTCCAGCAACCGCATCAATCATTTCCAATCTATTCACTCGCTGACGCATATCCCTATAATTCTCTATAGTGATATGTTCCATAATCTGTTTAATCTGGTCTGCTCTTCCCTTATATTTCTCCACTCCGGTATATTTCTTTATCAATTGAGCATTTACCAGCTTCGCCGGCGACTTCAAATTTTCATCCGTCCAATGCTTGGATATAATCTGCATTGTGCATGGATTTCCAAATATAATCACTTCATCTGAAGCATTATCAACTCCATGAAACTCATTAATCTTTCGTTTTATATCCTCGTATTGCTCATATGGTTTCTTCTCTGTATCGCAAAATACCAGTACAACCTCTTCTGNTCCATTCTGATAACGATTCTGATATCTAGCCGGAATATTACCGTTCCCGCTCGCATTTACAAGCGATATATCATATTGTTCATTCCATACCTTTAAAGTTTTCAATCGTTCAAGATACTCATATTCTTCATTGCCCTCACAGATAATACAAATTTTATGCTTGTCGGAAAGCTTTGGAAGCTTANTTGCCATCGGCNTCATCCCCCTTTGCATTNCCTTTAATACTAAGCAGAGAATTGATTAATTCCGGGTCAGGTAACGCCCCAAGAGCACCTTTCCTATATTTTTCNATAATATCCGTCGTATCTCTCACNCCCTGCTGCGCAGTAAAGTCTGCAAGTGAGTATACATACACCCCAGCCTCATCCTTATGAACAAACCATATCTGTTCTTTTCTGAACATTCTCTTACAGTCCATAAGATTAATATCATGTACCGTAAAAACCATCTGTGCATTTGTATTCAATTCATTATTAAACATAGCTACAATGGCTCTGGTAAGCTTAAAATGAATGCTGCTATCCAACTCATCTACAATAAGAATCCTGCCTTGTTCAAGTGCTTCTAAAACATAACTGGCAATAGCCGCTATTTTCTTTGTCCCTGTTGAATCAAATAACATGCTCGGTACATGAACTCCCTTATATGTGGAAACAAGCCTTATTTGATCCATTATATTCTCCGGTATATCAAGAACTTTCTCTTCCGGTTTCTCTTTGCCATCACTACTCTTTAGTAGTATTTTTTCCATATCGACAAACTCAAAGTTATCCATATATAAGTCTGCATTCTTAATAAAATCTACAACTTTTTCCTGCATCTGATTCTTATTTTTCATAAGCTCAATCGTNTGCTGCATAGGTATATTATTCATATTAATAATGTCGATTTTCTTTGCAANTTCAATCAGAATCCGCTTCATCTCGCCTATGTGCTCAAATTTACCTGCATCTATTACATAGCAAAGCAAATTGTTCTTAGACATAACCGGAATCATATTCTGTACGTCTTCATCTACGCATTCATAAATTTCACGAATAATATCCTTTTTCAACCAGCATACTTCTTTTTCGTTATTATACTGATCTTTAAAAATCTCCGAAAACGATTCATATATATACTCTTCTTTTTCCGTATCATATTTAAAATCATAAGAAAACTTTCTTCCTGATTCCAAAAATGTGACTCCCAATTCACATATATCGCTCTGAGCAAATATATTGGCAATCAAGTCATTTTTTTGATTTAGCAATATCTCCTTTATTGCTCTAATGCACTTAATTAAGCATGTTTTTCCAGCGTTGTTTGGTCCATAAATTCCCACCGTCTTAAGCACATGAAAATTATTTTCATTATAAACATTAGTCCCAAATTTTTTATTTCGCATATCTGCTTTCAAAGAGAATGTAATTTCATTTTCAAATACATAACAGTTCTTTACTCTTACCTCTATAATCATAATTTTATTCCTCCAAGCAGCTTATTAGCTCTTAATCATTATTGTACCACGTTTCATTTATTGTGCAATATATTTTCACNAAAAATATTTTTAGATAGTTCCGGATATATGAGAACCTATATTCCAATAACCAGAACTTAGCCCAAGTAAACAAAATAAGGTGCGATTTCGCTTGTAAACAAAATAAGGTGCGATTTCGCTTGCGATGAGCACCGTTTTTGTTTACTTGGGCTAAGTTCGTCCCATGCTAAAGCATTTTCACAATTGCTTATTTACATTATTCCAACTCACTAATCTCATGATACAAATCCGCATATCTCCCNCCCTGAGCCAATAANTCCTCATGCGTNCCNCGCTCTATNATGCGTCCATGCTCAAGCACCATAATNGCNTCTGCNTTNCTNACCGTGGAAAGGCGNTGGGCAATNACAAANGTGGTGCGGTTCTCCATCAGNGCATTCATGCCNTCTTCAATGTGCCNTTCGGTTCGTGTATCNACAGANCTGGTTGCCTCNTCAAGNACCAGTATCGGNGCACGGCTTATTGCGGCGCGTGCAATNCCCAGAAGCTGTCTTTGNCCCTGTGAAAGGTTTGCNCCNTCNTTTTCAAGCATNGTGTNATATCCGTCCGGAAGCTGCAATATAAACGAATGCGCAGATGCAATCTTTGCCGCTTCAATAACCTCGTCGTCTGTTGCGTCNAGCCGNCCATANCGGATATTTTCCATNACNGTTCCCGTAAANAAATGNGTATCCTGCAAAACCATTGCNATATTGGAGCGAAGAAACGCCCNNTTAATCTTNTCAATAGGTACGCCGTCAATCGTAAGCGTTCCGTCNTCAAGGTCNTAGAAACGNGAAAGCAGATTGGTNACGGTAGTCTTNCCNGCTCCCGTAGAACCNACAAAAGCAATCNTCTGTCCCGGNTTTGCNTAAAGAGAAATNTCATGCAGNACAGGCACNCCGGGAACATANCCNAAGCATACTTTATCAAGNANGATATGNCCCTTGATTTCTNTCATATCNGCNGNATCNNTATCNGGTTNTTCCGANGGAGTATCCAACAGATTGAATACTCTTTCAGCGCCGGCAAGCGCAGAGAACACNGTATTCATCTGCATGGAAATCTCATTGATAGGCTGATTGAACTTACGTGTGTAATTCAGGGAAATNGTAAGTCCGCCGATATCAAAGCCCTGTGTAATCACAAGAATCCCTCCGATGCAGGCTGTCAGCGCATAAGACACATTGCATAGCTGATGTGTAACAGGCCCGATAATGCTGGANCGGAACTGCGCTTTAATCTGTGCTTCAACCAATACNCCGTTTATATAATCAAACTCTTCCATAGCAGTCTGTTCGTGGTTAAATACCTTAACTACNTTCTGNCCNGANAGCATTTCNTCCGAGAAACCGCCCATCATTCCCAANGCCTGCTGCTGTGCGGAATAGGCATTCCTGCCTTTCTTAATAATAGTCTTGCTGGCAAATACAAGAATCGGCGCCATTATAAGCGTAATCCCACCCAGAATGAGATTGGTATAAAGCATCAGAATAACCGTTCCTGTAATGGTAATAGCGCCNGAAATAATCTGGATAAGAGTCGTNTTCAGCATTTCTCCGACAGCGTCAACATCATTTGTAAAACGGCTCATAATATCTCCGACAGGNTGCGAGTCGAAAAATCTGACAGGCATGGTCTGAAGCTTATCCATGAGTTCACGGCGCATTTTTTTGAGCGAACGCTGTGATACCGTAAGCATGATACGCTGCTGTAACCACTGGGTCAAAACGGATACTCCGTAAATCACTGCCATAAGAGCTATGCCGCCAGCAAGTCCGGCAATCCTGCGCGACAAATCAGATTCTTCCGGATCATAATAAAGAAATTTGTTCATCACAGGGCGAAGCATATATGCCGCGGCAAGCGCAGTAACCGTGTGCAGAATAACGCAGATAAATGCGGATATAAGCAATACACGCTCGCCTGACAGATAGCGAAGCAGNCGCATTATCGTCCTTCCCATATTTTTCGGTCTGCCTTTTGCACTCATGGCAGCGCCCATATTTCTTCTGTTTCCNACGTTTANTACCTTTTTTCCGTCTGAGGCGGCAGCCGTAGATGCATATTTTTTTCGGAGTCTATCTTCTCTTTTACTGTCCATGATCAGTTATCCTCCTTTTCTTCGCGNTCCTTCTGCGACCAATATATTTCGGCATATACAGGGCAGTTGTCCATCAGTTCGGAATGCCTTCCGCAGCCGACAATCTGACCGTGCTCAAGAACGAGAATCTTATCCGCATCCATAACAGAATTAATACGCTGCGCAATCACCAGCTTGGTAACNCCGGGCAGTTTTTCACGGAAAGCCCGACGAATAGCGGCGTCAGTTGCCGTATCAACAGCGCTTGTGGAATCGTCGAGAATCAGTATTTTAGGTTTTTTCAGTAAAGCTCTTGCAATGCAGAGGCGTTGTTTCTGTCCGCCAGACAGATTNGCTCCGCCATGCTCAAGCTCCGTATCGTAACCATCCTTGAAAGATTGAATAAATCCGTCAGCCTGCGCAATTTTAGCCGCTTCCNTAATTTCCTCATCACCGGCATCCTCATTACCCCACCTGAGATTTTCAGCGACAGTACCGGAAAACAACGTGTTATTTTGCAGAACCACGGAAATACTCTCCCGAAGATTATAAAGCGGCCATTCCCGCACATTTTTTCCGTCGATAAGTATTTCTCCTTCATCCGCATCATAAAGCCTCGGAATCATTGAAACAAGCGTTGTTTTACCGCTTCCGGTAGAACCNATGATNCCGACAAATTCACCNGGCAGGATTTCAAAGCTTACATCATCAAGTACNTTTTCGGNATTATTCTTGAAATAACGGAATGTTACGTTCTTAAACTCNATTTTNCCANGTNCTACTNNTGCGCNTTTATCCGTAACCATATCNTCATTCAATTCCACTTCCGCATTCAGAACAGCCGAGATACGTTTATCCGAAGCCGCAGCCCTCGTCCCNTGCAATACGATATTGGCAAGAAAATTAAGCGCATTAAGTATCTGTGTNAGATATGTAATAAACGCCGTCAGNGTACCAAGCTCCATATCNCCGACCATAATCTGTNNNCCNGCAANCCAAACGACAAGAAGCGTCGTAACATTGATTGCCAGTGCAGAGGCAGGCTGTATAAGCATCATCATTTTAAGCGCNGCTATACTTTTTTCCACAAGCATATCATTTACGCCGGAGAATTTCTCTTTTTCATATTCTTCACGNACAAACGACTTNATNACNCGGACATTAGTCGCCGTTTCCCGNACATTGATATTAAGCCTGTCAATCTGCTCCTGCATTTTCGTATAGCGGGGTGANGCTATCATAATGATTGCCGCAATTACCGCAGCCAGAATCGGAATCACAATCAGGATAATCCATGCGAGCGATTTATTCAGNGNNAANGACATCATAACTGCTCCAATCAGCATGACCGGACTGCGGAACATACCGCGCAGCAGATTCNGTGTAAAATTCTNTATCTGCGTNACATCATTTGTAATACGNGTAATCAGNGANCCNGNNGTAAAATCATCNATATTGGAAAAAGAAAAGCTTTGTATTTTACAGAAAGTATCNTTNCGAATGCCTCCCGCAAGTCTCGCCGCCCCACGGATTGCAAAGTTAGCGCCCAACACACCTGTAATCAACATTCCCAGTGCGATAAGCGCCATAAATAAGCCATTTTTTATTATATAAGGAATATCGCCGTTTGCGGCCCCTATATTGATGATATTAGCGTTAATATACGGCAGAATAAATTCTCCGCTCGCCTCCATTACCATGAAGAGTGGACCGAGAATAAAGCTGTACCAGTATTTTTTAACATAGGGTATGTATTTTTTCATTATCAGGCAGTCCTTTCACTAAAAAAGCTCATCGGTATCAATAACCATAGTACTGTTTTCCTCTATATTATAACATTTAAAATAATTTTCTTCTAATGGAATCCACCTTTGTTCAAAAGCCTGAAANTTTTCACCTTCCCGCTTCTTAAGNCGCAATCGCTGCACTNCCTTAGANCAGGTCAGGAAAATCCTGATATCGTACNTATCCGCCAGCAAGGGATGNGCCGAATAGCTGCCTTCCACTACTGTCAGCATGCACGGCTTAATCTGTTCGCATCTTGCAATTGTTCCAGTCTGACAGTCATAAGGNCTGTATGTAACCGCTTCACCTCGGACAGCCGGCATAAGAACCTCTTTTTTAAAGCGTTCAAAATCTATGTTTCCGCCGGGAATCTGCTCCCAATTTTCTTCTCTCTTATCCATTGGCAGATAATAGTCATCCATGTGGAAAACATTGCAAGAAAATGACTTGCAGATTACTTCTGCAAGTCCGGTCTTTCCGCTGCCGCAGCGTCCGTCTATGGAAATGCTTATCGTTTTTCCCNTATCAAGCTGTTTTTGCACTGCTGTAANCACTTGCTGATAGCTATTTTTCATGGCTCCATCTCTCTTTTCAATTCTGCCGGCATATTCCTCGGTCCCCGNACCGCATATACNCCAAACTGCTTAATCCTCTCAAACGACCATACNCCNGANTCATACTTCTTTAGAAGTTCCACTTTCATCGCCTGCTTCAAGGTCAGATTTTCATCCGAAAAATTATAAGGGATATCCACCTCTACTGCCCTGCATTTATACAGNATAGATGAATATGGCGCNGCCACATACATATAGATANTATCTCCNACATGGATATCACTGCTCTGCTTCCATGTCACAATGTCAGAAGCCTCAAATGCACCGACAACATCATAATATTTCGGATTAGCCGGGATAATCCAGTCCTTTGGCACGCTGCGATTCGACTTCCTTCTCTGTGAANCGCCGTCTTTTGAAATACCNAGCACTCTGTGAATCTGCGCTTCCGTAGCAACAGGATATACCTCATTCATATGATTCACTATCCNCTTCCATGATTCCTTAGAATCTTCCCGATAGGCAGAAGTTATATGTTCATATCCCCAGAGATGCTCAGGAGTAGAGTACACTGCAATAGTCCANCCATAGCTTTCACCCTTCTTGTTCTTCCGCTGNCTGAAATCTTTCATACAAAGATACATTTTCATTTCAAGGTCAGTGACAGTACCTTCAAAATTCTTCTCACCGTTCTTACCAAAACCGGCATTCTGCTTTACCTCGAAGGAATACAATTCTGCATCTGCATTCTCTTCCGTAAAAAGGTCCATAATCTTCTTCTGGCGCATAGAAGCCTTCTCGTCATCCCAAAGTGCATCGAAGTCATATCCATCCCTTCGATAATTTGCAAAATACGGGAACCACTCCTTGGAAATAAATCCGGCTTTCTTGTCAAAAAACTTGCCGTAAGCCACCTGTCCGCTTCTGGCAATAATCTCTCTCCACTCCCACGGGTCGCTCTCAGGATTCCCNCTCCACCAATATTCCGNTANNGTCCTCTCCTCCAAAGAAAATCCCGGAATATCGTTTTTGAACAACGGCAGGAAACCAATTTCCTTAATATATGTAATTGCCTCTTCTACCGTATGAATGCATTCAGGATCATCCTCACGAACACCATACATAACCCATGTACCGGATTCATTTGCCATCTTTACAACCATGCCCCTTCCTCAGCCTGCAAGTTAAAATGCCTAAGGCATCAACGATGCCTGCACAAGCTTGCGGTTTAAACTCTTATTACATAATACTCCAATGGAAAATTATTTGCAATTATGCTTCAGGGTTCAAATATTTATTTCATCAATTCNTCAGTCAGCCGCATGATTTCNGGCGTCACCTTTTCCCGCTGCTTTTTTGTAATATGAATATAGAGCGGATAGGCGAGAACAATTCCGATAATTCCCACTATGCCTATAATTATACCNGGAATCATCAATCCNTCCCACACCATCGTGCAACACATACCTACGCCNAAAACCAATGTGCTTATAACCCCGACAAT
Organism: Lachnospiraceae bacterium; assembly: GCA_014804495.1. Classification (GTDB taxonomy): domain Bacteria; phylum Bacillota; class Clostridia; order Lachnospirales; family Lachnospiraceae; genus UBA3282. Next base: position 18,407 of record JAAUZS010000083.1, on the reverse strand, counting down.
AATAGACACAGCCGTGCCGGTTTTTGTCACGCTACGGTCCAACCTGCGAAGCCGTTCCATCTTATCTTCCTCTTCTGTAGGCGGCATATATTTCTCACGAATACTCTTTATTTCAGCCTGCTGTGAAGCTGAATAGGTATAATTGAAAACTTCGCTCTTCTCTTCCATTCAAATCGCTCCTTTTCTCATGAAATACATTTTATCCCTTAATGTTTTCAAAATGATTCTATTNTATTTCCATAGTATTAATGTTCTTTAACTGCAATGACGACTTTACAATCATATACACAGCNATACCCAATACAAATATACAAACTCCGCCTCCTGTCGCGCCCGTCATGACCTGCCTGAATGAAAAATCATCTTTATCTCCAAACCGGGTGACCAAAGCCGTCTCAAGCGACAGTATTGACACCATTGCAGATACAAGATTGATCACTTTTGCAGCCGACAAAACAGGGCTTCCATGCCTNCGGAACTTAATAACATTTANGCTCGCAATTATCACGCAATAAAAAGAATATGCAGCCATTGCATAAATCAATACTCCCGGATAATCATAACTTTTGTTTTGATGTACCATAAAAACAACGATTCCGGTTAATGCCTGATTCATCAACAGCAATATAATACCACACATACGGTAACGCTTTAACTCTGCTTCCAGCTGATTCACGGCTGTTCTGACCTTCCCACNGCGAAAGAGCAGAAAACGCATAACCGCCAGCAGAATATAGTAGACAGCAACAGAAATAAACCATAAAGAGCGATAATAAATTCCCGATGCCATTTTCATCACAATATAAAGCAGATTAATTACAAAACCCATATAAAGGGAAATTTCAGTACGAAACCTTACATCCTTCATAAATCGGGAGCCTAATGAAGTGTCAGACAGTTTCTCCATNAGCGGATGCTTCCCAATGCCTGTCCGGACAGACTTCANGAGACNNGCCATACGNGGTATACTCGTACAGGTAATGACCAAAGCATAAGCGGACATAACATATGATAAGTAANCAAGCGCCCCTTCGTNTCCTTTTGCCAGCATAAAGNTNACCAATNCAAAAGANGGNACGGCNATTAAAANNGTGNGCAGCGGCGGCAGGAAAAATATTTTTTTCAGAANCTGTTTAAGCTGTACCATTTTCTTTTCTCCTGATCCTTACCGTAAAAGTACTGCCTTTCCCTACTTCACTCTGCACCGATATATACCCGTCTACAATATCCACTACCCTTTTCACCAAAGCCAGCCCCAAACCGTTGCCCTGGGTTGAGTGGGATGTATCTCCCTGATAGAACTTTTCAAAAATGTGTCTGCCGACCTCCGGACTGATACCGCAGCCTGTATCACTCACCTGCACAATTGCAAAGCCGCCGTCCGATTTCAAACTCACTGAAACGCTTCCTTCCGGTTCTGTGAACTTCATAGCATTGGAAAACAGGTTATTCCATACCAGTGTCAGAAGTTCCGCATCAGAATTAATGAAAACCTCCTCCTCAATATCCGTATCAATCTCGATTTCTTTCTTCTCCCAAACATTTTCAAAATTTAAAAGACATCCGCAAATCTGCTCTCCGAGGTTGTAGGTCTGCCACTGTGGGTATATCTGCTGGTTTTCAAGCTTATTCAGCTTCAAAATATTTGTGATCAGATCAGCAAGCCTGAGCGATGATTCCGTGATTGCTTTTGCATACTCCAGCCGTTTTTCTTCCGGCAAATTCGGACTTTGCAGCATCGTCCCATAATTCTGCATAACAGATAACGGCGTCTTCAGCTCATGTGATACATTCGCGATAAAGTCTGTGCGCAACGTTTCTGTCCCGGAGAGTTCGCCTGCCATCTTATTAAAATATTCAATAATGACATTAAATCCGGCTGCATCATAAATATCAGGAAGCGGTTTAATCCTCACTGAATATTCACCACGCATAATCCTTTCAGCCGCATTGACAATCCGCCTGACCGGACGCTCAACCATAAACTTACGGCGAACTGCATCTATTATTGTAAAAAATATACTTATCAATATAACATTGATAAAGGTTATAACCGCAGCATGGCTGATATTGCCTTCCGTGAAAGCTACGCCCAAATCCTGCTCTATCAGTCGTAAAAACACAATCATACAGCCTGTAATGACAAAAGCTATAACTGAGAAAAAAGTAAGATACCGCCACAAGACCGCCAGTAAGCGGTCTTTGGCTGTTTTTTTATCATTTCTGCTCATTTCACCACCGCCTTATATCCCAAGCCATGGACAGTGACAATTTCAAAGTCATCACAGCCGGAGAATTTATCCCGCAGCTTTGTCATATATACATCCACGGCACGCGGCGCTGCATTTGATTCCGTATCCCAAAATTCGTCCATAAGCTGTGAGCGTGTAAAGGTTTTTTTCGGATAAGAAAGCAGCTTATATAGAATATTGAATTCCCGCATCGTCAGAGGAATCTCTTCATCGCCCACAACAGCCGTACGCTCGTCGGAATCCAGTACCAGACTGCCGATTTCCAGCCTATGGCTGTTTGCTATCTTCGCACGGCGCAAAAGCGCACCAATCCGTAAGCACAGTTCATCAAGATCGACCGGCTTTATCATATAATCGTCAATGCCGATACGATAGCCTTTCTGTTTGGAAGCAAAATCGTCCCTCGCCGTCATAAAAAGTATCGGGATGTTTTCATCCAGTCCCCGCACCGTCTTTGCGAACTCATAACCATCAATCCCCGGCATCATAATATCAGACACAATCAGATCAAAGGAATTATTATACATGGTATCATAAGCGCTGGCGGCATTCAGACAGCCGGTCGCTTCATAACCATTCTGATTTAAAAAAGAGCAGACGGTATGATTCAGTTCCGTATCATCCTCGACCACTAATACTTTGAGCATAGTGAGTACCTCCGATGTTTTTCCTATATTATAACACGTAAAAGTTAAAATTTAGTGTGCTTTTTTATTTTATCCATACTGGCTGCTTCACGGGCAGCCTGCTCGCTTTCAAGGCGCTTTTTCGCATCCTCCACAGTCTCTCCCTCGTGAGTCAAAAACTTATCGACAAGCTTATCTGTCATCTTAGTAAAACCCTCTACAACTCCATTCTCAATCTTCTTATAGCCGCCGACAACTCCATCCTCAATCTTCTTATAGCCTCCAACAACTCCATTCTCAATTTTCTGGAAACCTTCCGTAACACCCTCTGCTAATTTTTCATTTGTCTTTTTCAAATTGGATTCTGACATCTCTTTTACCTCCTGGATTTTATTTTTAGATTTTTTACTAATATTTACCTACTTCAAACCCTTACAAAGCGGAATCAGACAAAGCAACAATACAATACCGATTATGCCGACAATAATGCCCTGAACCATCAGACCTTCCCAAACCATAGTCATGCACATACCTACACCGAGTACCAATGCGCCGACAACGCCAAGTGCCACGGTTCCTACGGCTTTACCGGAAACCTTTATTGCCGGCTTGCCTTTCATTTTGCGGCGTACAACAAGCATCACAAGCAACACTACAATGCCGACAGCTGCCATAACAACGCCCTGCGTAAATGCGTTCCACTCCGGCAGCAGACACATGCACATACCGATTGCAAACAGGATTCCTCCTATAGTGCTAAGAATCAGTGTAACAAAATTTTCTTTCTTCATGATAAATACCTCCGTATGTTTTTTGTTTTATTTCATTTGATGTTTGTATAATACACTTGAAATGTTTTCGAAAGTTTTGAGAAATGTTTCTGAAATGTTAATTGTGAGAAATTTCCCTTGAACGCCTAGCGGCTGTCGCGGTGCTTTTCACAAGGAAATACAAACATTTCCTTGTTCTTCGCTACTCGCGCAAATAAGGATTTATTGAGTTGATTTTTAGAAATTACACCATCTTTACACCACTTGGTGTAAAAATTATTGACTGCCAAATCGACATTTGACACCTTTTTACGCCTAGTCACTTCTGAATGTGGTTCTGTATTTCATACCAAGAAACTTCATCATTTCATCTCTGTCTCTCGGTTCTTTGCTATATTCAAGCAGCGCATTGATCCTTTCTTCCTTTTGAGCAATTTTTTGAGCGGTCTTTTCTTCTTTTTGAGCGTTTTTTTGAGCGGTACCGCTCAATTTTTGAGTACCAATACAACAGCAAAACAATTTTCCAATGTTTCAATTATTAAATCACCACTAAACTCTTTGTCTCTGATGAATCTATAAACACATCAGAACAATAAAAATTTCATCCCACACTTCCATATCCATTTCACTGTTCCTTTACTCTTAAACGATACTCTTCCTCCGCCAAATCAATCCTCTGCTGAATCTGCTCTGCGGTAGGCAGTTGCGCTTGGATTTCCTGTAATTTAACCTTGTCGTAAGAAGCTACCCCCATTGGTGTCTGAATTCCTTGAAATGCCCATTGTACTTCAGTCTGATCCTTATCCTTGCAAATCAACAATCCAATTGTAGGATTCTCATCTGGTGTCCTAATCAATTCATTGACGGCATTGACATAAAAATTCAATTTCCCTGCAAACTCCGGCTCAAAAGAAGTTGCTTTTAATTCTATCACCACATAACATTTCAGATGAATATGATAAAACAGCATATCAATCTTTCTTGTTTTTCCGGAAACAACAATTTCTTTCTGTCTTCCGACAAATGCAAAACCTGTTCCAAGTTCCAGCAGAAATTGAGTTATATTCTTTTCTAAAGCATCTTCATCATAACCCTGAGGTAATGACACAAAACTCAAATCATATGTGTCCTTAATAATCTGCTTTCAAAATATCAATCAGAGCATTCCTGCTCAATCCACTCTCTATGGTTTTCTTGATATAAAACAATGCTTCATCTACTGATTTGCATTTGTTTACGATTTCTACATGATGTCTCCACGGAACAAACCCAAACAAAGTCGGAAAACGCATTTCTGCACCAACTTGGTGCAGTTTTTCATCATTTGTAATTTCTTCTATTTCTGCACCAATCTGGTGCAGTTTTATACTTCCTAAATCAAGCTGATCAGTCAAATTTTGAAGCAAATGTTCAGCCTCTGATACACTGGAATAAAAAGAATACCATTTTTTCATATTCCAAAGATTTCTGGCTGAAAATCCTTTTGTCAGCGGAAATTCATTTTGCAAATCAACGTATATTCCCCCATTTTTTTGTATATCCAACCATCCGAACAATATCAAGCCAAAGATTTCTACTTTGTACACTCTTTACTATCGTTCCCTATCCTTCAGCTTTTTTGAGCATTCTCCCTCATTCCACAATGCCACTTTCTTTTTGCCCGTTTAATTTTTGTTTCTGAAATGTTAATTGTGGGAAATTTTGACAGTTGACACCTTTTTCAGATTCTTCTGCTTCAAATTAACTCACTTCAGATATGAGCGTGTCTGAGCATATGCGGTGTTAATGATTTGAATTGTTCGTGTTCTTTATCTATCCGGTCTGAAATAGCACAGGATGCCTACATGGCATCCTGTATATTCTGCTTATTGATGCAGCTTTCTCCGCTGTCTATCTCATAAAAACGCATAATAAGATTAATAGTCTTATAATTTTGCCCGATACTTCTCAACAAAGGCGATGAGCTTCTGCCGTTCTTCTTCCTGACTCACATTGTCAACAAAGCTTTTTGAGTTTTGTCCGATATCACCAAAGCCAAAGTACATAGATTTTCTGCCACGCTCAGAAAAGTCCATATCCAGATTGCTCTCCTTCTTTCTGTACTTCACAGCCTTAACTTCTGAAATTTCAATTTCCAGAGGCTCTGAAAACTCAGTTAATTCAATATTTACAGGAACAACCACAATTTTGAAGTCTGTTTCCCTGTATCCGAATACAAGACTGATAAACTGGTACACCCGGGTATTTGAATCTTCCTTCCAGGTGGAGCCTGTGGTGGCATAGAGAACCTCATAGGAGTCTCCGTCCGAAACAGCCTGATTAAAGAGCTGGCGCATTTTCGTCTTATTTTTCTGCACTTTTTCCATATCAATTTTAGGTTTTCTTGAAAATAATCCCATATGTAATCCTTCCTTTCATAGAGCTTTTAGCTCTGGTCATTTCCGAAGATATTTTAGCACTTTTGGGTATGATGCACAATATTCAAATTAAAAATCACATATAACTCTCAGCTTATCTATTCCGTTTTCAACAGAAGCTTCATGAAGTGGATAATATTAAAACAAATGAATTTATATGTTTATCCGTTACAACATTCCATCAATTCATCATGAATCTTCCCATTTGTAGCCACAACGCTGCTTTTTTTCAGAAGATTCAACGNCTCTCCNGCAAAGTCCGTTATCNGNCCTCCTGCTTCCGTAACAAGCAGCATCCCCGCGGCAAAATCCCACGGGCTAAGAAGCGGTTCAAAGAATCCTCCTGTACGTCCACACGCCACATAAGCCAAGTCTAACGCTGCCGAACCTGTCCTGCGTATATCCTGGCCTTTTTCAAAAACTCTCTGCATACGACGAAAATTTTCGTCTGCCAATTCCTTATTATAGGGAGATGTACCAACAGCTATAATGGTTTCGCTTAAAGTCTCTGCTTCGGACACATGAATGNGATTCCNGTTTAGATAGCTTCCCCTGCCTTTTTCAGCATAATAAATATCCTCTCTGAAAGGGTCGTAAATAACCCCCATAATAATCTCACCCTTGTCGTATAATCCTAAGGACACAACACTGTGCTGATAGTCATGAATGAGATTCGTCGTACCATCTACCGGGTCCAAAATCCAGTATGTGTCCCCTGTCATCTCATGCAGCCCTTCCTCTTCGCCTAAGAATTGAATCTCCGGCGCCAGCCTGACAAGTTCCTCGGCCAGAAATTTCTGAATGTCAGTATCCACCTGCGTAACGTAGTCTGCCGGACCTTTCACTTTAATATGCGCTGCTCTTTCCCTGTTTTCTATAAAAGCTTTTGTTCTCTTAATCAATTTAAGAATATCTTCCATTGCAATCTTATCTTTTANTTCCATATTATTTCATCCCGCCTTCTTACATTGTACTATCCACATCACTGTCTTGTATGAATATTTTATTTATAGTATACTCTACTAAACACTATNCACACAATCAGNTTTTCTTAGGAGAAAATGCGAAATGTCGGAAGAAATTTTTATTCCTCATAACAATAATGAGTTATATGAAAAGATGATTAACGAACATTTTCCTGGGGAATTGTCACTGGAGAAAGACTGGCTGGTCTGGAAACTCCCCAATGGTATTACTGTTGAAGTCTCGTTTCACCCTCTGCTTCCCGAAACATATCTTGGCACCTATTGTATGATTGGCAAAATGCAATACCAGCTTACACACTGGCATCCCTATATAGAAGATGTATACAGGGATCTGTCTGATATTGCCAGCGGCAAAATATTCTGGGTGANAAGGAAACGNAAAATNAGCCNCCNTNTTTTTCNNGNTCTTCCTATNATTATGNNTANAGATGAATGGGAAAAATTCAGTGAGAAAAANAAGAGNAAGTATGTCAGGATTTGANGTCGGTGTACTTGATACAATCGCCATCGGTTTCTTCAAAAATAATAATCAAAATATCTATACCGCAATTCTTTATATGAACCTCTTGGCAGATAGATTTCTTTTCCACAGTCCAGCAGCAATGTCTGCGCATCNAGCCGCTCGATATGCTCCATATTGATAATATAAGAAACGCCCAGCTTCACAAATCTCTTATGGGGACAGAGCATTTCAAACAGCTTAGCCATTGTCATTTTCAGATAAATGCGCTCATTCTCTTTTAAGTAAACACACTGTATCTTGCGCTGTGCCTCGCAGTAAATAATGTCGGTTAATTTGACCCTGCGGACANCNTTATTAGCAGTCTGTAAAAGAATATATTGCGGCTGATTTTTTGCGAGTTCTTTCATTACCTTATCAAGTGTCNGAAAAAGCATTTCTTTGGAAACAGGCTTTAGCAGATANGAAAATGCATCCACTCCGAACGCCTCCAATGCGTGCTCCTGTGACGAGGTCATAAACACAATNATGCAGNTATTACCCATATCCCGCAGTTTCCTCGCCACTTCTATTCCCGAAGTNCCCGGCATATAAATATCCATTAGAATAAGATCCGGCTGATAATTTTTCGTTGTAATCTGCAAAAATATATCTTCCGAATCTGCAAACCGCCGAATTGAGAATTCTGTACCTACACACTTGATCTGATAATNCTTCAGCATCTGNTCTATCTTATCCAGTTCAAAATCTTCGTCGTCACAGATTGCGATTTGGTACATTTAAAATTGTCACTCCTTCGTAAAAATTGGCATGAAATCATGGCGTTGACTTCCGGAGGGGGAATTTAGTCTTCGCCATTTCTCCCATGCACTCATAAATATGTTATCATATCGTTAACACTAATAAAAGAGGAATGGGAACAGATTGCATTTTAGGAGGTACAGATTGTCATTAAGCAATCTTTATATAATTCAGTAAGCGGGATGTGTCCGACTCTGGAGTCATTCATCTTTTCGATTCCGGCTCTGGTAATAAACATATACTTGTAACAATCAANTCCGGTTNGCTGCACCTGCTCTATTTCANCTTTTACATCTGATACCGATAATGGNGTNTTTTTGAATTTTACTTCATAGAACACATATCCCTTCTCATCTTCTGTTACAATATCAAATTCTCCATTCACATGATTCTTAGGATCATCATAATAATATTTCCCGATTTTTTCAAATATCGGTTCCATGAGTCCTGCCCGATTTCTTCTAATTAAATATTGCTTTGCTATCTCCTCAAATTGTAGCGGCACATACTTTTCTTCAAAATCACTTTCTATATATTTCCTGTAAAACATATCGGAGTCCATAATTTTAAGCTGAGAAGCATACTTGAAAATATATTTATAGTAAAACAGAGACAAATTGTCACAGATATAATAACCTGCTTTTCTCTTGTTATTTTCATCATTGATTGGAACAGTCTTCTTAACAACCTCCATTTGAATCAGTTTACCTAATATATCAATGAGGGTCGGACCACTTGAAACATGTGACTGCGACAAAATATCGCTATATTTAGAATATCCATTCGCCAATGCTTCAAAAGTCTCATTAGCATTTACAATCTTAGACAATTCTCCCTTTAAGTACATTGGAACTTCATTCTCCAACCTCGCGTCGGGTGAAGCAATCAGTTCAATTATATTCTCCTTTACAGACTTTTTATCATCCACTTGCTTATTAAAATGAGGAATTCCGCCAAAGACAGAAAAAATTCTAACCTTATCTTCAACAGAAAAATTCGGATAAAACTGTGCCGACTCAAAGTAATCCATTGGTTTTAAGTCAATGACAAGGTCAGTCCTTCCAAATAACGGATTGGAGTGTTCAATCAGCGACTTCATAACCTCCACATAAGACCCGAGAATTATGAGTGTAAGCTTTGATTTGTCTTTATTATTATCAATTAGTGATTGCAGTATGCTGTCAAGTCCCTTTACATTCTCCCTTAGATAAGGATATTCGTCCAATACCACTACCATCTTTTTCTCTGAAGCCATCTTAAATAAGTATTCTAATGCTTTCTCAATTTCTGTATATCCAAGTTTGGGTAAATTTAGATTTTCAGAAATAATGCTGCAAAAGCTTTCCACATTACTTTGCTCTGTCGTCTGCTTGCACTCATAATATATGCTTCTAACCTCGGACTGCCTTAATGCAGTCTTTACGAGCTCACTTTTCCCAACCCGTCTCCGCCCATATATCAGAACTAAACGCAATTCCTCTGAATTTATTTCTCTGTCAAGCTTTTTCAACTGTTCTTTTCTTCCAATAAATTCCATGTTTTAATTCGGTCCTTTCCGACTCGGTTTCATCCGAACTAATTACATAATACTACCGGAACGTTATTTTGTAAAGTATTACAATTCACGTTTTTTATTTCACGCTTATGACGATTGAATCCCCTGATAAGATACGCTATAATCAGAGTGATAAATCAGGAGTTTCGGATGAAATTCTTTAATAAGCTTATTATTAAAATATCAGCGGGAGGTAGTATTATAATAGATTATCGTATTGAGGAAAAAGAAGAGCTCAGGCTGCTTGCGCATACCAAAATATTTACATATGAAAGCTGTGGAGAAGAGATTCCTGCATTTTGGGAAGAGTATTATCAAAATGAATTACATAAAAAGGTACCAGAATATTTAGGCATTACACAGGAAAACTTTAGTGCCAGAGGTTTTCCGTTTTCGTATGGAATAGGGTGCTATGCTGATGATGTGAAAGAAATACCGGAAGGTTATTCGGATTCACCAAACAATATATTCATATAATCCATTTTTTCCATAATGATCCTGATAACTTCTATATAGCTATCATGTATGCGGTAGAACGCCTTATACTTTTTAAAATGGACTGCATAAAAACCGGTAAAAAGCCCTCTGTATACAAGCGGTATTCCTGAAAATGGAAACAGCTTTCTCTTCTCTATCTCGTCAATAAAATCATTCACATACCTATCAGCAACATCAGGCGCTTTTGATGCTTCATACACGCCATCCCATACCGCGTCCATATCGCGCATTGCCTCCGGTGTATAGCGGATTTTATATTTTGTCATCTGTCATTCCTTCTATTTATAAAATGGCTTCGGAAATCATCCTCTGAAATCCATCCTTCATCCTCTGCTGAGCGGATACCGGCATTAAGTTCACACAGCAACTGAATCATTGCCTCTGCTTTCTGGAAGTTTTCCTCATCTTTCATGTCACGAATGCTGTATGCTCCGTGTCCATTCCGTGTCAAATATACAGGCGAGCCGGTAGATACTTTTTCTAAAACACTGCCATAATTTCTTAAATCTGAAACCGGTGCAATCGTTGGCATATACCCACATCCTTTCGAAATTTATAAAATTATCATAACATAGTCTATCCATTCTATCAATAAATTATTCGATGAATTTATCGTAATTTTTTCTCATTCTTACTGCAGTTCTCGTTTATGGCAATTGCAAAGGTATTGTGAGAAACAACGGGAAGCACACTTTGCGAACTGCCCTTATCTTAACAAAATTGAGGCCGCAAACCGCGACCTCAATTTGATATAATCACATCACCGAATCATAGTCCCTTCCGGCACAATATCATCTACAAAAATCACCTGACATCCACATGCGTTATTTGTTGCTGCCACCAGCATTCCTTCACTGGTTACGCCTGTGATTCTGGTAGGTTCAAGATTTGCTATTACGATAATCTTCTTACCGACCATTTCTTCCGGCGTATAATATGCCTTTATGGACGAAACGATTGTACGTTCCCTGATTCCGTCAAATAAAGTCAGTTTGTAGCAGCTGTGAGATTTTCTTATCTCCTGACATTTTAAGACCTTACATACTCTCATATCAATCTGATTGAAAGTATCCAGACTTATCTGCTCCTTCACAGGCTCTACCGGATCAGGATCTCCGTATTCGATTTTCTTCTCTTCTTTTTCAGGTTCTTTATTTAATTCAGACAAAGGAACTTTTTCTTCTTCCGTCTTTTCTGTTGAAAAGTCAAGCAGGTGTACAAAACTTTCTTTCTCAATCGCATACAGGAAAAGATACAGTCTCGGTCCTTTCTCCTTGTTCAGCAATAACTTATACACTGTTTTGAAGAATTCTCCCTGAATCTTCTTAAGTTCGGGCGAATCTGCGCCGTATACTATTTTGCTGATTTCATACAACTTGAAGTTTAGTTCATCCAATGTATAGTTCTCATTCACCAGATAATCATGCAGCAGTGTGATTTCCTTCTTCTGTTCATCGTTTAGCTGCTCATATACTTCCCAGTTACGATACGGAATCAGTTTGTTGGCATTCTCAGGAGAACAGTTTTCCAGCCAGTATTTTGCCAATCCAAGTCTTTCCTCGAAATCAGCATATTTGTAGGGCTGTCCAATCTTTTCAAACACTGTCTCAAGCATCGGAACATTAAAATCAACTATAGATCCCAGCTGAACCAGAAGAGACATCGGAACCGTCTTGATTGGCTTGTCTGACAAAAGGCAGCTCTCCATTATAGATTTCACATGGTCGTCAGCTTCTCCCTTTATATACTGGTCATACTGTTTATCAAATTCAAAATACTGGCGTAATATTCCATCGTCAAAACACAGATCAAACGCCTTGTTTGTTTCAACTCTCGCATATAACCATAACAGAATTTCCGGCTGGTAGATCTTAAGTAATGTATCAGGCGTCATATTTAAGCCCGATGAACCGGACATTTTTCCTGTTGTGCCCTTGATACCGATGAACTCATAGCCTTTGAAAATCGGAGCCTTGAAGCCGAAAATCTTTTCAGCAATAACTCTGCTTGTATCATAAGAACCTCTTGGCGCGGCATGGTCTTTTCCGCCTGGCTCAAAATCCACGTGCTCATACATCCACCTCATCGGCCAGTCGATTTTCCATGCCAGCTTACAGTCTGTGTCTTTATTAAAATCAAATGTACCATGATGACCGCATTTACACTCATATTCAGCTTTCTTCTCAACATCGGAGTATGATACTATCTTAGTCGTATCTCTATGACACTCGCTGCAGTATATGCTTACGGGATAATATGCTTCTTTTTCTCCTTCCGTCGCATCCTGTGTGCGAAAACTGTCTAAGATATCAAAGATTTCCGCTCTTTTATTAAGTGCCGTAATAATGTTATCACGATAAGCGCCTGAACGGTACATTTCAGCCTGATGGCGGTAATCCATTTTGATTCCGAATTTGTCAATTGACTCTTCAAATTCTTTCTCAAAATATTCGGCATATGTGGCATGTTCCGTATCGAAAGGATTGGGAACATCTACATACGGATATCCTATATATTTATCAAAATCTTCCGTAATTTTTGCTACATTTACAGGCACTTTGCGCATCCTGTCATATTCGTCCCATGAAAAAAGCAGTTTCGCTTTTTTTCCCTTTCTCTCCAGCGCTCTTACAACAAACAAACTGGTTGCAATATCTCTGAAGTTTCCGATATGAATCGAGCCTGAAGGGCTGATTCCAGCTGCGCATACATATTCTTCTTTATCCGGGTTTCTTTTAACAATTTCATCTGCGATCAAATCTGACCAATGCATATTCTAAAATCTCCTTAAATTACTTCTATCTGCCATTCACAAGTTGTTTAGTTAGACCTCTTTATAGCCAACACTTTATACTGTAAAGTACCTGCCTGAGTCTCTACCTCCACTACATCGCCAATCTTACTGCCAATCAAAGCCCTGCCTACAGGTGATTCGTTGGAAATCTTTCCTTTTAAGCTGTTTGCCTCGGTAGAGCCTACAATCTTATATTCCAGTTCTTCTGCGTATTCAATATCCAGAATAGTAACCTGACATCCGATGTTGATTTTATCTAAATCAACCTCATCCTCTACAACTACCTCTGCGTTCTTCAAAATCTTCTCTAATTCTTCGATTCTTGCCTCTATGTCGCGCTGTTCATCTTTTGCTGCGTCATATTCCGCATTCTCCGACAAATCTCCCTGCTCTCTCGCTTCTTTAATTTTCTGAGCAACTTCCTGACGTTTCACGACCTTGAGTTCATGCAGTTCGTTCTCGTACTTTCTTAAGCCCTCATAAGTTAAAATATTCTTCTTTTCTTCCATGACAATTCGCCCTTCCTGTCTATATTTTTCTCTTTTTCTTCCGTCGTCTCTACTATAGATGTCGTATTGTCTCATTTAGCATAATTCTCAAATCTGTTATGCCCGATTAACTAATTTATCATAACCACTTTTTACCACAGTGTCAAGGTATTTCCGCGGAGATATATAGGAAACTTCTGTACATTTTCGCCTAAACAATGTTTCTTTTTTTTCAGAAGAAAAGACATCCAGATAAATATCTCCTGCCTTTATCGCACGCAGCGGAATATTGCCGGAATAACCAAAATCCAAAAAAAGCACAGGATTTTGTCCATTCATTGTGCTGCTTCGGTTAAGTCGGAATTCCCTTCCGCACTGCACTATAGCCACCAGTCCATACTCATAATACAGCTCNTCCGTATAATCGGCTATTGCNTCTTCCCACCTGCTTTTATCATATTCATAGTCTGTATACATATCATCACTGACATTAATGTCNTTTATGTTGTTACTATCATTACTATTGCTACTTATATTGCTGTTGTTACTTGTATTACTATTACTACTTGTATTGCTGTTGATACTTATATTGCTATTATTACTTGTATTGCTATTACTGCTGTCATTCAGNTCATACAGGACAGTAAGATGATTGATATATGAAAGATANGGTTGTATCATTTCANCNAATCTNTGCATCTGNTCTTCCGGAAAAANAGNATNCCCAAGNAAAAGCACNANCGTNTCCGGATATGNTTTNCGGCGNTTNNNAGGNGNTTTTTTCAAAAGCTGANTNTTGTCCAACAATTTNCCNGCCAGTGACCATGNTATAGACAAAAAAGTNTCTTCCTGCNCTGACATNNNNTGCACCTCAGGNTGNATGACCACATCTGCATTTCCTGACTGNATNGTCTTNTCAGTTATNGACGNCNNCATNAANCGNAGTAATTTCTCTTTCTTCCAGCCTTTTTGTANAGCAGGAATCATCACNGNGCTGATATGCAGNTCTTCTTCGTCCACATCAAATGANGANAGTTTTATNTTCTGCCAAAAGTGCGGCTTAATGNNACGTNTNNTNCCTGTAATCGATTCTTCCGTGACAAAATAAATAATCGAGCTTNTTTCCGTACGATAAAATATTGTTTCGTTTCCCATATGAGAATATACGCTAGAGCTGTTCTATTAATTCCTCCAATTCGGAAAANTTTTCCACGGCATTNACCCTCTGCCGCAGNTGCGCTGAATGCGGCATTCCGGCGGTGTACCATGAAACATGCTTGCGCATCTCNCGNACNCCNGTATATTCTCCTTTATACTCAAGCTGCANTCTNCCATGCCGCAGTATCATAGCTTTTCGTTCTTCGCTTGTAGGCNGCGGAAGAATTGTTCCATCCTCTAAAAAAGCGGTAACCTGACTGAAAATCCACGGATTTCCTCTGGCGGCACGACCTATCATTATNCCATCGCACCCCGTCTGCTTAAGAAGCTTGTCCGCACTCTCGCAGTCTGTTACGTCACCGTTTCCAATTACAGGTATGGATACGGCTTCCTTTACCCGCGCTATAATATCCCAATCTGCTTCGCCCGAATAAAACTGCTCTCTGGTTCTGCCATGCACCGCAACAGCCGCGGCACCGGAATCTTCCATTATTTTTGCCATCTCTATTGCATTGATATGNTCTTTATCAAANCCNNTGCGGATTTTTACCGTNACAGGCTTTTTTATNGCCTTNGNTACNGCNGAAACNATTTCACCCGCCAGCTTCGGATTTTTCATCAGGGCGGAGCCTTCGCCGTTATTAACTACCTTCGGCACCGGACAGCCCATATTTATNTCCAGAACAGCAAAAGGAAGCTCTTCTATANGTTTCGCCATTTCACTNATNATNNNAGGGTCTGAGCCGAACAGCTGCAAAGATACAGGGGCTTCATCCGGGTGCATCTCAAGCAGCGCCTTAGTGTTTTTATTATTATATAANATTGCTTTGGCGCTCACCATTTCCGTACATACAAGAGCCGCTCCCTGCTCTCTGCACAGCAAACGAAAAGGCAGGTCTGTTACGCCTGCCATGGGTGCCAGTATCACATTATTTTCCAGTTCAACATTCCCTATTGTCAGCTTTCCCATACCAATACCCATACTCTNTCCAACTATTCTGACTCTTCCAGATTTTCATGCAAAATAAATACNCGGTAATACAAGCTCAGGGATTCAAACATCTCCTGNCTGTTTCTGCGTATNTCATTCACCATAAGNCCGCTGCTGACCTCATCATATAATAAATCATTTTCGTCAGCATCTGTCTCNAGAGAAACGCTTCCGTCTTCTTCAAATACGACAGTGAAAATNCCNCCTACTTCTTCGGTAAAAAGTACGCAGATTATNTGNAGTTCNTCTTTGATGGANTCCGGNATATTTACNAACTGNTCNTTAAAATAATATTTCTGCTCGTAGGCGTTGGCGCCGCANAGCACTATGCGTTCTTCCATACGATNTCTNTNCTCCTTTTTTATGTCNGTTTCGATTTACAATTCTTTTCCCATACANAGAGATTCCGGCATATCTACATANNCACCGTAATTAGGAATTTGCTTAAATCCTAATTTTGAATATANATGACAGGANTCCNCTAAAAGTTCTCCTGTTTCCAAAATCATTTTCTTATATCCCAGTTCCTTCGCCCACTCTATTAGTTTAGAAACCANCTCCGTTCCTATNCCCTTNCCNTGTTCNGTCGGTATGACAAACACTCTTTTTAGCTCTACNGTATNTTCATCATANTGGCGTATCGANCCNCCNCCAATCGGANCATTGTCTTNATAAACAACTATCGCTTCATTTATTTTATCAATTAGGTTATATTGANCGTACTTATCTCGNTTAATTATTTTTCCAACTCGCAAATCTAAGTCCTCGTCAAGTAACCTGCAATTTTCTATAAAATCCTTGTTATTCCCATCNCATCTTGAAAATACAATTTCGCTCATCTTTATCTTATCTCCTAAGTGAANCCGCAGACCACTTAAAGTAGTCTTGTACTTTTGGCTGCATATTTTGCAGCCTTAGTACCGCTGCGGCTGAACCGTAGCGCAAATTGGTTTTACATTNCCGTTATTTTTTCAAAAAATCACTAAATTCNTTCAATTCCCTTTTCTTNTCTTCTGANAGACTGTTAAACTCTATATTATNTATTGCACCTTCCAATGTATATAAATGTACCAGACACACATTCGGGTATTTTTGCTTTAACCTGAGAAANGCGTTTTTTGCNCCTGCTTCAATAAGTTCCTCGGCAGATTCAATGCCAATAGATGTCAGCTTTTTCTCCATTTCTTTACCAATATTCATCATTGATGTCAATNCAGCCATATTGTCCTCCAATATTCCATGGTTTTCTTATTACCACAAACAGGAATTTGGTGAACTATCTCGTTCTAAGAATATACCCTTGCAATTCCAGTTCTTTCCCTGAATCCGTAGTTAATTTCTCAAGCCCCTGTTCAATGATTTCGTATTTTTTGTCAAATTTTTGCAATAGCTTTATGCTCCCTGTATTGCGGATATCCACTTCGTAATAGAATTTCGTTTTATCAAATTTTGAGCATGCATAATCAAGNACTAAATTCAGAGCCTCATAAGCATAACCCTTGTTCTGCTCTGACTCTATTATCCAAATGCCCAATTCCGGGCAATCTCCGGTAAGCCCATGAATCTCAACACTTCCAAGAAAGTCATCATTCTTTGAAAGTATGGAAAATAATAGTGTTTCCTCTCTGTCCATTTCATTCAGAAATTCTTGAAGCATAGACCTTGCATCTTCGATGCTTTCAAATGGATCCGGATACTGGAATTTTGTTATTTTCGCATTAAACCCGCTGAAATAATTATCCAAATACTTCATTTCAAACGGCACAATGCTGATTCTCTCACTTTTCATCATACTAACTCCTTTGCAAATACCGCTTTATGGATACAATGCAAAACTCAATCATTAAATTGCTTGACTCGAAAGTCCATTCCACCAATCTGCTCTCTGCGTTCGGTTGCAAAGGGCTGCATATCCTTCCGCACGGTAACGATACTTAACCGATCATAGCCAAGGCGGTGATAGAGCCGCAGTGCAGGAATATTATCTGGAACTACGTCCATACAGATTCCCTCCACGCCCCGCTTTTGCAATACTTCTTCTACAAGGCCAATGGCTTTGGAGGCAATACCCTGCCTGCGCATACTTTCTTCCACAAAAATGTCCTCGATCCAACAGACTGTTGCCCCACGCCAGTAGAGATGGACAAATCCCACAGGATTTCCATCGCCAAGAATGTCGTAAAGTTCGTGGTCTTCTTTTGTCCAGCTCGCAAGATCTTGCCGTGCTTGTGCCTCATCGACCTGCGAATGATGCACATGGAAAAAAGCACTTATTGAGCGAAGCATTGTTTTTTCACTGGTTCCATCATACGGCTTGATTATAATTTCCATTTGATATGCTCCTTGTTTTATTTTGGTTCTATTGTATGTGTAAGTGCAAACGTTGTCAATCAGGTAAATGATTTCTGCATTACAATGTTTTGCCCTGTACAAACATATATGAACAAACCTTTCCTTTATAAGCTTCATTTTATTTAATTATGAGCAGATGGTGTTGTAGTAATTTCCCGCATTTTTCACAAGGTATTTTTTTTAATATATCCGGAATAGCAGCAGTCTTAATATTCCGCATATCTAAAAACGCACCGTCTGCTTCAAACATAGGCATAAT
>JAAUZS010000082.1 GCA_014804495.1 Lachnospiraceae bacterium | reverse complement strand
GGAAGCCAATATTTCAAAGAGAAACAAATGAATGGGATGCTGAAAAAGTTTGTTCTATGATAGAAAGCTTTGTTAATGATGAATTAGTTCCGGCAATAATTTTATGGAGAAATCAGGGCGGTTACATATTTGTGATTGATGGTGCACATAGATTAAGTAGTCTTGGAGCGTGGATAAATGACGATTACGGTGATGGACCGATATCAGTAAATTATTACGGAAACTATATCTCAGAAGAGCAAAGAAAGATTGCGGAAAAAACAAGGAAACTTGTAAATGAAAGAATAGGTTCATTTAAAGAGATTGAATCAATATCAAGGAATAGATTAACTACTGAAGATGAAGCGAAGAATGAAATAGCAAATAATTTAGGTGCAATAGCGATACAATTGCAGTGGGTAGATGGTAATGCATCTAAAGCAGAAGATTCTTTTTTAAAAATCAATCAATCTGCGACTAAAATTAGTGATGCTGAATTGGACTTGATTAAGAATAGAAAGCATTCTTATGCTATTGCCTCACGTGCAATTGTGCGTGCAGGAAAGGGTTATAAGTATTGGTCTGCTTATGAAGAAAATGAGCAAGAAATTATAGTATCTTTATCGAAAAAAATTCATCAGATAATGTTCGGAAATGGAAATATTGATAAAGATGACATCAATTCACTGCCGGTTGGAGGATTGTTAAATTCATCATTAACATTAGATGTGGTAACACAAACTGTGAGAATCTGTAATGGAATAGATAGAAAAACAAAAACGACATCTGGTGATGCTAAAGAAGTGATTTCCTCTCTAAAAAATACGTTGACTATTTTGCAATATATTAATTCTAAAGAACAATATTCATTAGGAATACATCCGTTTGTATATTTCTATTCAGGAATAGGAAAACATAAAATAGGGTCTTATTACGGTTTTTTAATGTTTGTCAAAGAACTTATAGAAAAGAAGAAAATTGATAAATTTATAGAGGCTAGAAGTAAGTTTGAAAAAGTGATTTATCAGTATAATTTTTTAGTTCAACAGATAATAAGAAAGGATAGACAGAGTAAGAGAGCATATTCCTCAATAAAAGAATATTTCTCATTATTAGTTGATGTCATACTAAAATTCCCTGAATATGACGTGGAAAAAATAGTTGGAGAGATAAGAAAAGATGATAGATTTAAGTATTTACAAATTGAAATAGTGGATAACGAAGAAGTGTTTGTAAAAAGTAATTTCTCGCGTGGAAAAAAGCAACAAATAAAGATGAACACATTTTTAGAAGCTTTGCCGAAATGCCCGATTTGTGGTGGATATATATGTAGTAGTTCTATATCAATAGATCATATTCAACGAAAACAAGATGGTGGTACTAATGCTATGAGTAATGGACAGGTAACTCATTTGTACTGTAATACATCTTATAAGAATTAATAGAAGGCTGATAAGAGCGTGCATAATTAAATTCACCAAATGGACTTCGCAAGGAAACTTGAGAGTTTTCCCTTAATATTTAAGGATGTTTAGGTTTTAGTAGCACTCAGAGCAATGGAGATTATGTATTATAAAATTTGGTGATTATATGTGTGATGTAAAAAAATATGAAAAAATTTATGAAGAAATAAAGCTTCTTCAACCGGAAGATACTTTACAGCTTGTGCTGGAAGCAGAAACAGAGGAGCAAAGAAGTTTTTATGAGGTGGTTGGTGATTTTCTTCTGCAAATGAAACAACGTCAAGTAGTGGACAGGAAACTCTTTTAGTTTAAAAATTTTTGGGAATGCATAAGTTAAAGGTGACTAAAAAATGAAACTTCTATACGGAACCGGAAATCCGGCGAAGCTGTCGTCCATGAAGCATAGACTTGAAAAACTGGATATAGAATTAATCGGACTTAATGATATCAAAGAAAAAGGGATAGAGATTCCCGAAGTACCGGAAGATGGCAATACGCCTCTTGAAAACGCAAGGCAGAAAGCGATTGCATATTATGAAGCCTTCCACATACCTGTATTTTCCTGTGATTCAGGATTATATTTTGATAATGTTCCTGATGAAATTCAGCCGGGTGTGCATGTGCGAACTGTAAACGGCAACTGTTTATCCGACGAACAAATGATAGAATATTATTCAGGTTTGGCTAAGCAATATGGCAATCTCACGGCAAGGTATAAGAATGCAATCTGTTTCGTAATGGATGAAAGTCATACATATGAAGCAATGGAACCGTCTATGGAAAGCGAAAAGTTTATCATAACTGACACGCCTCACAGCAGTATTAGGAAAAAAGGATTTCCATTAGACAGTCTGTCGCTCGATATAAAGACGAACAAATACTATTATGATTTACCGGCAGACAGGCTGGAACAGGTTGCAGTGGAAGATGGATTTCTGATGTTTTTTAAAAAGGTTTTAGAGGGTAAATAAGTATGCATGAAAAAACACTTGAAGTAAAATTTTATGATGAAGTTGACGACTCTTTACTAAAGTTTACCGTTATCCTTTCTAAAAGCAGTGGAAAATGGGTGTTTTGCAAACATAAGGAGCGTGATACATATGAAGCACCGGGCGGCCATAGGGAAGCGGGAGAAAATATTCTTGAGACTGCGAAAAGAGAGTTACGAGAAGAAACAGGAGCCGTGGAGTTTGGTATCAGACCGGTGTGCGTTTATTCTGTTACAGGAAAGACTTCTGTAAATGAAACAGGAGAAGAAAGTTTTGGGCTTTTATGCTTTGCTGATATAACAGAATTTTCCGGGAAGTTAGAACATGAAATTGAGAAGGTAGTTTTTATGGAAGAACTGCCGACAAACTGGACATACCCATTGATACAGCCTAAATTAATCGAAGAATATGAAAGAAGAGAATTGTCTGTAAGGAAAAGCCAGGCAATAGCGGCACTGTAGAAAGTCGAATCTGTCAAATCTACAGTGCCGCTAATTTGCCATTGTGCCTTTTGTTCAACCATACCGCCATTAAGTTATCTGCTTATGCCTATATTCCTGATATACAAAAGGTATGATAACCACTGTCAAAACAGTATATAATACCATAATTATCGGTACCGCACCAACCACAATATCACCAAATGAATACAGATTAAAAACCTTCAGCGCCATGCTTGTATCCAGCAGCTGGTCAGGCAGAATCCCTAAGGCTTTTTGAACAATATGATTGTTTATATTGCCAAGAAAAGATGGTATGAAAAGCAATATAACCGGAATCATGACAGCGAATACCGCTGATTTTGTTTTTGCGGATGCCAGCATAGCCAGAAAGGAAATGAACAGACAGCCGATATATCCGCTAATGGCAATAATAAGATACGCTTGCCATATAGTAATATTATAAAAGCTTTTCCAATGACCCCCGTCAGCCTGAATTGCAAGATTCCATCCATCGACACCAAGATATAGCAGGGTTATTGCAGTATATAAAATAAATGCGGCAAAGTATACCAGTGTCACAATTATGAAGCCTGCTTTGATTTTTGCCGCAACCGCTTTATTTCTTCCATGTAGAGAAGTAAAGAAAATAGCATCAGACTTTAAGCTGAATTCACTTGAAAAAATTCCTGCAACAAGATATGCCAAAACCAGCATGGTAAGCATAACTATTGTGGCTGAATATTCAAATAGCTGTGACCAGCCTGTCATATAATCATAATACAGAGGAGTTTCCATATTTTCGTATTGGCTGATTAAGTATTCTTTTTCAGCCTTGGTATACTGATCATTTGCTTCATCTTCCAACCATTCCCTTAGCAATAATATGCGATTGCTGTAGAAATTGCATGCGTCTTCTTTTGTAAGAGAATCTGCCCGGTAATAATCATATTCACGAAAATGGGATGCGAAAGATGAGTTTAGCAAATCACGTATATCCATAATTCCCTGTCCCCAGCCATACGCTGTTTCGATTTCCTGTAGATTGTTTGACAATGCTTCCGGTGATGTCCGAATTCTTACGTTTTCCTCAATTACCTTACTTATTTTTTCTTCATCCAGATAACCTGCCCATTCCTTGCGCGCTGCCCGTAAGTGTGAGACGGCGGCAGGACCTTTGTGGCTATCCCCGTTTTCATCTATCCATTTGACAGATGTAGCGAAAAAGCATGTGATTCCCATTACGAAAAGCAGCACCAAAATGGCAATCTTACTGTTGGTTTTATAAAAAACTTTTTTGATTTCATATATGGTCATGATAATACCAATTCTCCCTTCTATTCTATATTGTCATCTACCGTTTCACCGAAGTGATTCAGGAATAAATCCTCCAGCGTAGCAGTTTCCAAGACAGCGTTTTCAGAGGGCTTATCCGGAGATAAAATCCGTACCTCAGCGCCTTGCGGCGAAGTTTTCACATTTGATACTTTGTAGGTCTTCATATATGTGTCAAGCTCTTTCTTTGAAGCCTGAGCGCTCCATACCTTTGTCGGCATAGCGGCAAGCAATTCCTGCGAAGTACCTGCGGCCTTTATCTGTCCGTCTTTCATAAGAAGAATCTCGTTTGCAATGTACTCAACATCTGACACAATGTGGGTGGAAAGAAGTACCAGACGCTTTTCCGCAAGCTCGCTGATCAGATTTCGGAAGCGGATCCGCTCATTTGGGTCAAGCCCTGCGGTCGGTTCATCAAGAACCAGTATTTGCGGGTCCCCGAGCATTGCCTGTGCAATTCCCACGCGGCGCTTCATTCCGCCTGATAATGTTTTCATTTTTTTCTTTTCCGCCTTGTCCATGCCGACCTGTTTTAACAGGGCTTTGGTACGCTGCTTGGCTGTAACGGGACGCAGTCCCTTAATAGATGCAATATACATAAGATAGTCATAAACCGAGAAGTCAGGATAATATCCGAAATCCTGCGGAAGATATCCCAGAATACGCCTGTATTCTCCATCCATCGCGAAAATATCCTGCCCATTCCATGTTATTTCTCCACGGTCGGGTTTCAGCAAAGTGCATAGCATGCGCATAAGTGTGGTCTTTCCGGCGCCGTTTACGCCCAAAAGCCCGTAAACGCCTTCATGCATGGAATAATTCACATCATTTACGGCAGTTATATCTTTAAATTCTTTTGTAAGATTAGTTATTTTAAGTTCCATAGAGACTTCACCTCCCAAATTTCTTTGCATTCCTTCTGTCCCCTGCATATGCAGTAGCCCAGATACATGACTGAGACTACTGTCATCATGCACCAGGCGGGAAAAGAAATTGCGCTGTATATTTTTTCATTCAATACAATCTGTACCCATATAGCGCTCCAGATCATGCATAAAATACATGCAAAAGCCTCCGAGCCTGCTTTACGGCTGTACAATGTACGGAAACAGATACAGCAGGTCACAATATATGGAAGAAAAAACTGAATCATCATTTCTGACGGAAGTATTTTGCCTGTTAAAATTGCTGCTATATAAAAGATGCAGAGTAAAAACATATCAACCAGGGCAAAAAGGAAAATCCTAACCGCATATATCTGATGCAAAGAATAATACGCGGAACTTTCAATCTCCAATGCGCTTGCATTTTTGTTTTTCCACAGTTCCGGCACTAGCAGCACCACAAACAACGGAGCGGCTATGCCCATAATTCTTTGAGTATAAAATCCGCTTCCTGCTAGTTTAAGCATGCACCATAGCGCGAGCAGAAGAAGACCCTGCAAAATCCACCAGCGTTTTTTGATATATCTGCTCTGCCAGTATACGAATTCTTTGTAGGAAAGCACTTCACCGGCTTCGTTTTCATAAAATGCAGTTTTCGCCTGTTTGAGCGTTTCCTGTAACTTTTTTTCACTATAAGAAAAATCTGTTCCTGTACCCAGATGTTTTCTGAGCTTATTTTCTGATAATTTCATAGACCCTCCTTGCTAAAATAATCCGACAACAGTTCTTTGGCTCTTCGTATCCTGTATTTTACAAGCGGAAGAGAAATCCCCAGAATTCTTGCAATATCCTTCTGCCTTTGCTCCTGTATGAAAAACAGAACGGCCGCTTCCCTTAATTCTTCGGGTAATTCATCTAAAGCAAGCCGCACGACTATCTGCTCGTCCAAAGCTTCTGTTTTCTTATCTGAAATTTCCGGCAGTTCTTCAACCGGTATTTCTCTTTTGGTTCTGTAATAATCATTGCAGACATTTGCAGCGATTACATACAGATAATTCACCGCCTTTCCATAGTGCTTATAATTCTTCAAGGTTCGGAAAAACCGCGCAAATGTTTCCTGCGTCATATCTTCTGCATATCCAAAGTCGCATATATGCAGCTGACAATATTTCAGAATTTTGGGATAGTATTTTCTCACAAAATCATCAAATGCCTTTTCGTCTCCCATGCGCATTTTTTGCACAAGCAGAAGATCCAAGTCAACATTTACGCTCATGTTTTGGTCGTATTCCTTTCCTGTTAATGTTTGAAAGCGCTTTCTATATACTATAACGTAGTACAGCATCAAAGGGATAGTCCGGGAGGATTTTTTTGTGAAAAATAGACAGAATTGCAATAGATAAAATTATCAAGAGTATTTCAAGACGAAAAATTGGGATGAACCTATGTCCATCCCCCATCCAGAGTAATAATCTGACCAGTCAGGTAATCAGGAGCGTTCAGAAGGTTCCGTACCATCTGTGCGGCTTCCGAAGGCTGACCGATTCTGTCACATGGAATTTCTTCGCGCAGCGCTTCCATTTCTTCTGCAGAAAAGCAGCTGTTCATATCCGTATCGATAACCCCGCATGCAATCGCATTGACCTGTATATGGCTGGGAGCCAGTTCCTTTGCAAGTGCTTTGGTAAAGCTGTTCACTGCACCTTTTGAAGCTGAATAAGCCACTTCCATAGATGCGCCTATATTTCCCCAGACAGATGAAATATTTATAATCTTTCCGTTGTGCTTATGCAGCATAAGCGGAATGGCAAGTCTGCATGTATAAAATAAAGAATCAAGATTAGCGGACATGATTCTCTGCCAATCTTTGGTGGACATTTCGCTAAGGAGCCCCACATATGACAGCCCTGCGTTATTTATCAGAACATCGAGTTCCGGTATCGTGTCAAACATCTTTTTCACATCATCCTCGCATCCCATATCACCTATAAAAGGCGTGCATGAGATTCCGTATTGCTCTGAAAGTTCGGAAGCATATGAGCAGAGCTCGTTTTTGGAATGAATGCAGCTAAGGTATAAATTATAACCGTCTGCAGCCATAATATCGGCAATTGCCTTTCCGATTCCGCGGGAAGCTCCCGTGATTAAAGCATATTTTGACATAATGGGGGTATACTCCTTTCGGTGAATACTTTTTGTTAGGATTCTGAGGTCAAAGTGTCTCTTGTATTAACTGAGAGGTCAGATTGCTCAAAATGTTCGCTCGCGCCTGGCTTATGAATATGGATTTTCTAAATATTCCGGTGAGACTGTGAATGCTGACGCAACCGCCCGCTATTCGCCGTCCGGGCTCAGAGCGGGCTTTTCGGGACATCCATGTCCCGAAATTGCTGGATACTTAACGGAATATTAAGAAAATCTCATATTCCTTCGCAAAGCGTTTCGCAAACATTTTGAGCAATCTGCCCACCAAGGTTATAGATGAATCTTTTGACACATGAATCAATAGGAGGTAACTTGACTCGCTCTTTCCAAAACGTAGTTGTACAATATAGACAAATAGACACAGGGTGCTATGGAGCCGTCGGTACTTAGCGAGGTATTTTCGAGCTTAGTACCGCTACGAGCGACAATGCAGCGCAAGCGTGCCCTGCGTTGATTTGTCTATATTGTACAACGGTCGTCTTGCAAAACTAACGTTTCACAACCTCTAAATATTTTTGACAAACTATACGCTAAGAATTATACTACTAATATGTAAAAAAAGGAAGGATTACTATATGTATGACTTAATAATCATCGGCTCCGGCCCCGCTGGACTGTCGGCAGCTATATATGGAAAAAGAGCGGGATTTGACGTGCTTGTGCTGGAAAAAAATCCAATGAGCGGCGGGCAGGTGCTGAATACCTATGAAGTGGACAATTATCTTGGAATGCCAATGATGAACGGTTTTGAAATGGGCATGAAATTCCGGCAGCATGCAGATGACACCGGCGTCACATTTGAAAATGTACAGGTGACAGGGATTTCAGAAAAGAACGGCTATAAAACCGTTATTGCGAAAAACGGTGACGTGGATAAAGTCTATGAAACGAAAGCGGTAATTTTGGCAACGGGAGCTTCCCATGCACTGCTGAACGTTCCGGGAGAGGAAAGGCTTGCCGGAAAAGGAGTATCGTACTGCGCGACATGCGACGGCGCTTTTTATAAGGATAGGACGGTGGCGGTCGTAGGTGGCGGCGACGTGGCTGTAGAGGACGCAGTTTTTTTATCAAGGCTCTGTAAGAAAGTCGTTCTGATTCACAGACGTGACAGCCTGCGTGCGGCGAAATCTTTACAGGATAGGCTGTTTCAGTGTGACAATGTGGAAGTGGTTTGGGACAGTGTAGTGGAAGAAATATGCGGTCAGGAGCAGGTAGATAGCGTGAAGGTTCGCAATCTTAAGGAAAACAGTACGAAAGTGATAAATGCAGAAGGGATTTTTATTGCTGTAGGAATTCATCCGAACACGGAATTGTTTAGAAATATTGTGCCGTGTGACGATAGCGGCTATTGTCTGGCAGGAGAAGACTGTGCGACGCAGGCNGANGGNATNTTTGCGGCAGGAGACGTCAGNACCAAGGNTTTAAGACAGATTATAACNGCGGTTGCNGACGGAGCTAATGCNGTAGCNAGNGTGGAAAAGTATTTATCGGTGCAAGAGGTCAAGGAGGGAAAACAATGAAAAAAGTNTGGAAAATNGCTGTATCTTTAGNNTTTATGGCAGCAGTAATGTTTACAGGNTCTTTAAATGTATCGGCAGCAGGATTAAAGGATGTATTTGATGCAAANTATTATGCGGAGACCAATCCGGACCTGAAAGCGATATGGGGATATGATGATAAGGCATTATTTAATCATTATGTTACTTGCGGATTAAATGAAGGAAGATGCGGAAGCCCGACTTTTAATGTAGTAGAATACAGAAGGACATATCCTGATTTGGAAGCGTTATTCGGTGATNANTGGGATGCNTANGTTGACCATTANTATACATACGGAGTAACNGAAGGAAGAAATGCNGGNNTNATAGGAANGAATANTNNNNCNGNAAANAGTNNNGATNTNGGAAATGCAGCNTNTACTNCANGNNAATNCNNCNGNGCTTTNCTTATNNGCAGCAGGTGNTAAATATNGTNAATGAGGAAAGNGCAAAGAAANGACTTTCNGCNCTGACGATACAGAANGACCTTNCTNTNGCNGCNGAGGTAAGGGCGAGGGAGCTGGAGCAGTTGTTTGCACATACGAGACCTGACGGAAGAAACTGCTTTACTGCGCTTGACGATATCGGGATACCATATAGTTCTGTAGGTGAAAATATTGCTTACGGATATACGACGCCGTCAAACGTAATGGAAGGCTGGATGAATAGTCCGGGACATCGCGCCAATATTATGAATGCCGGATATAAAAAAATAGGAGTTGGCTTCTGGCAGGATGAATATGGAAGACAATATTGGACACAAATATTTGTTCTGTAACTTTTTCATAATAAAATCGCANNAGAGATATATTTTTTGTAANATTTTTTTGATTTTTGCAAATTGCACAAGAAATAGTAGTTTTNNGGGAAGTTTTAGGCAGATAATGTAGTTGACACAGACCTCTTTTAATGGTATATTATTGCAAAGATGTTACAACTTTGTAACAATTAAAAAATAATTTTGACCAATTCGGAGGTTTGTATGAAAAGAAAAAGCGTAAGAATCGCAGCGTGTGCAATGGCAGCGGTAATTGCATTTTCGGGGATAAGACTTACGGCGGATGCATCAGGGGATTTGAACTCTGTACTTCCATCTGCAGGAATCAACTATTATTTATCTCCTTCTGATAAATCAACTTCCCTTTCGGATATAAAAGAAGATGTTGAGAGGGCTAACAGCAGCGGTCTGACTGCATCTACCGAGGAAACGGGAGTGCAGGGTCAGGAAGAGATTCCGGTTGACGGCAGTATGAGTGATGATAACCAGCCTAAGATATCAAATAANAAAATTGAAGATATAATNGTTTTCAGCGAGGGATATACAAAGGATTTGAAGGAAGCTTCCAATGCGGAAAAGTATAGTGACGAAGAAGAGGGNTTCAAGAACCTTGTTATTGCGCAGGTGCGCAGTTATGTAAATGTCAGGGATATTCCCAGCGAAGAGGGTAATATCGTAGGTAAGCTTTATAACAAGTCTGTTGGAACATTTATTGAAGAGGTTGACGGCTGGTATAAAATCAGTTCAGGTTCCGTTGAAGGTTATGTTAAAGGAGAGTTCTGTGTGACCGGTGATGAAGCCGTAGANCTGGCTAAAGAAGTGGGAACCAGAATCGCAACGGTTAATACGACAACTTTGTTCGTGCGTGAGGCTCCGAGTCTTGATGCACCGAGGCTTGGTATGGTGCCGATTGANGACCAGTTGATAGTTACCGAGGANTTAGACGGATGGCTGGAAGTAAATATAGAGGAAGGTAACGGTTACGTATCGGCAGATTATGTAAAGTTATCTACCGAATTTGTGAAGGCTGAATCTATTGCAGAGGAAAAAGCCAGACTTGCAAAAGAGAAGGAAGCAAGAGAGGCAGCACAGGNAGCAGCCAGAAGAGCTTCACAGGAAGCAGCCTCATCATCATCTTCTTCAAATAACAGTTCTTCCCAAAATACGGTTACTTATGCTGTATCNGGAGGAAGCGAAACCGGTCAGGCAGTTGCAAATTATGCGCTTCAGTTTGTCGGNAATCCATATGTGTATGGCGGAACCAGCCTGACAAACGGTGCTGACTGTTCAGGGTTCGTTATGAGTGTATATAAGAACTTCGGCGTAAGCCTGCCGCATTCTTCATCAGCGGACAGAAGCGTAGGAGCAGCAGTAAACGGATTGGAAAATGCACAGCCCGGTGATATTATCTGCTATTCGGGACACGTAGCGCTTTACATTGGAAATGGTCAGATTGTTCANGCATCTACCAGNAAGACAGGTATTATCGTATCGAGTGCGTCATACCGTTCCATTCTTTCTATCAGAAGAATCTTCTAACTAAATATATAATAAAAAGGCAGTCGGCGTATGTACCGGCTGCTTTTTTACGCTCTTTTGAATCCTGCCATAATCTTGCAACACTTTATTGCAACCTACAGGAAGAATATGGTATACTAAGCTCAAGCTTAAACAGCTAGTAAATCCAATGAAAGGGATGAGAGACTATGAAATTTGTAATTGTTGGAAAAAACATTGACGTAACAGAAGGATTAAGAACAGCCGTAGAGGATAAAATCGGTAAGCTGGAAAAGTATTTTTCAGAAGAGACAGAAGTACATGTTACATTGAGTGTTGAAAAGGACAGGCAGAAGATTGAAGTTACNATTCCGATGAAAGGAAATATCATTCGTTCNGAACAGGTTAGCAGNGATATGTATGTTTCCATTGATNTNGTAGAAGAAATCATAGAAAGACAGNTGAAGAAATATAAAACTAAACTGACGGACAGGCAGCAGGCGGCAGGATATTTTAAGCAGGAGTATATCGAAAAAGAATTTATGGATGAAGAGGATGTACAGATTATCCGTACCAAGAAGTTTGATATCAAGCCGATGTATCCGGAAGATGCATGTGTACAGATGGAACTGCTNGGACATAATTTCTTCGTATTCTGCAATGCAGAGACGAATCAGGTCAATGTCGTATATAAGAGAAAAGGAAATACTTACGGGCTGATTGAGCCGGAAGAATAAAAGCAAAAGCAAACTTCATATTGAAAATAGTAGACCTGTGGGCTGACATAACCCGCAGGTTTTTTTCATAGTATAAATGTGAGAGGGCAGATAATTACTAACATATTGTCATAAGTCACGAAATTATTCAAAATAAACAAAAACGGTGCTCATCGCAAGCGCAATCGCACCTTATTCTGTTCATTTTGAATAATTTCTGGTTATTGTAATTGAGTGATGTGAGAAGGGGCATGGTAATATATGAAGAAGGTTAGATGGGGGATTAGGTTAGAGCTGGTTTTNCTNGCGGCGACNGTGTGTATGGTTTTGNTNAANGAGATNCNTATGGNCAGCAGGGNGNAAACGCTGCCGGNNCANGANGAGGTAAGTGAAAGTGGGGAAGCAGTCGAAGTATCGGCGGACGGAAACTACATAAAATGGGTGGATTTTAACATTACCTGCGAAGCAATGAGCAAGGCATACGAACTTGATGTGGCTTCCTATAAGGACGAGATACATGTGGACTGGATAGATTTGCTTGCGTATGTCGGTACACTGAATGGAGGTAAATTTGACAAAAAAAGCGTATCAAAGATACAGGAGACAGCGGAAAAAATTCAATCAGGTGAAACGACTATCGAGAAACTGACCGAGAATATGGAATATTTTGATTATTATAAAGAAGCGTATGACGCAGTGCTGGGCGGCATGGTCGGAGAATTTTCCATAGAGACGCCGGATAGCGATTCGGGTGAGAAAGAGTGGAAAAATTATTATGGTCTTAAGGCTTTTTCACCGATTGCAAAAGGATTTGACTACAGCCATTATGATGATTTCGGCTCTTCGAGAAGCTACGGCTATGCAAGACCTCATCTGGGGCATGATATGATGGGGCAGATAGGCACGCCGATTATAGCCATAGAATCCGGATATGTGGAAGCGATTGGCTGGAATCAGTACGGCGGTTGGCGCATCGGTATCCGCAGTTTTGATGGGAAGCGGTATTACTATTATGCCCATATGAGGCAGAATTTTCCTTATAATAAGGAACTGGAAGAAGGAAGTATCGTGACGGCCGGAGATGTAATCGGATACATGGGGCATACCGGATACAGTGTAAAGGAAAATGTGAACAATATAGAAGTCGTACATCTGCACTGGGGGATGGAACTGATTTTTGATGAGTCTCAGAAAGACAGNAATAATGAAATATGGATAGACTGTTATGAACTGACCAAATTCCTCTACCGCAACCGAAGTGAGACCGTGAAGGACGAAGAGACCAAGGAATGGCATAGAATCTATAATATGAAGGACCCGGCAGTTGAAAAAGCGATAGAAGAGCAGTCAGGTTGAAAGACAGTTTTTTAAACAAAATATTGAAAACGAACGCTGATTCAGATATACTTTTACTATAAAGGAATTACAGTAATCACAAATTTGTATTGATAGGAGAGGGACTATGGGGGAAAAAACAAACGCAGCATCAGAAAAAAAGAGTCAGGCGGCGCAGTTAAAAAAACTGGTTAGTCAGGCATTGTTGTCAGTGGCAGTAGGAGCCGTGCTCCTGATTGGATTCATTCTGTTTAACATGGCAATGTCAAGCATACATAGTGCGCAGCTTAATACAACCGTGGCGCTGAATCAGTATAGGATTGCATCCAAGAATTTGACTTATTGTATACAGTCTTATGCTGTCACGGGAGAGCAGAAATATTATGATAACTACATGAAAGAATTGAATGAGGACCAAAACAGGGAGCAGGCGCTTAAAACTTTAGAGAAATGCGCCCTCACGGAAGATGAATGGACGAGCTTAAATCAGATTGCCGCAATGTCAGACGAGCTTGTTCCGCTTGAAATAGAAGCAATTGCATATGTGCAGGCGGGTGATCTGGAAGCTGCACAGGCTTGTGTGTTCAGCACGGAGTACGAAGATGCGGTTGACCAAATCAGTCAGAAAACTGATGAAACAATTCTTACCATCTTAAACAGGAAAGACAGCAGACAGGCAGGTGTAAAGGTGATGCAATACGTTATTGAAGTTTTGTTTGCATTATCGTTCCTGTATCTTGTAAAAAAGTTTACCAAAACAATAAAATTCTCAGAGAAAGAGCTTTTAGAGCCCATTTTGAAAGTGTCAGACCAGATGGCTGTGCTTGCGGGTGGTGAATTCCATGTGGCGCTTGACATGGAGGAAGACGAGAGCGAAGTCGGAAAGATGGTTGCCGCGATTGCTTTTATGAAGAAAAACCTGCTTGCCATGATAGAAGAGATTACCCAGACGCTTGAAAAGATGGGGAATGGAAATTATCGGATTGAGATAGAGCAGGAATATGTGGGTGAATTCGTAACGATTAAAGACTCTTTTATACAGATCGGTGAGAAGATGCGGGAAATGATTAAGACCATCCGCACTGTTTCAAGCCAGATTGACAGCGGTTCGGAGCAGTTGGAGTTTGCTGCCCAGGATTTGGCGGAAAATTGTACGCTGCAGGCTGCTCAGGTATCGGAGCTGATGACTGCATTTGATGATATGACGAAAAGTATGGAAGAAAATGCACACGAAGCGGAAGAATCTGCAAATATTGCTTCCAAAGCGAGCCTTACGCTGGAAAGAGGCAATGAGAAGATGCAGGAATTAAAAAATTCTATTCAGGAAGTCGGAAGATGCTCGGAACAGATTGGCACGATTATAGGAACGATAGAGGATATTGCATCCCAGACGAACCTTCTGGCACTGAATGCGGCGATTGAGGCAGCAAGAGCGGGTGAAGCAGGCAGAGGTTTTGCCGTTGTGGCGGAGCAGGTGAAGAATCTGGCGAACGAATCGGCGAATGCGGCCGGCAGGACAACAGAACTGATTGAGACAACTGTGGCGGTCATGGAAAAGAGCATTGCCATTGCAGAGGAAACGGAAGCCAATATGATTGAAGTAGTGACCGATACAAAAGCAGCCACGGAAAAAATGGTGCAGATTGAGCAGATACTGAAAAAAGACACAGCGCGCATGCAGGAGCTGAATGAAAATGTAACTCAGGTTTCTTCTGCTGTCGATAACAATTCGGCAACATCGGAAGAAACAGCCGCTGTCAGTACAGAGCAGAAGTCACAGGTGGAATCAATGGTGGATTTAATGGACAGATTTGAGATTTAGCCACTTCTGTGGTTCTGATATAATAAAGAGAATGTTGTTCATTGCAAAACCCATGTCTCTATGATACAATAAAAAACGGTGGACAATGATAGGGAGAATTTATCATTGCGGGTATGAAAATTATATTTACATAATAATATTTTAATTAAATGGAGGAGAAGGATATGGCAAAAAAAGTAGTTTTGGCAGGCGCNTGTCGTACTGCAATCGGNACAATGGGNGGTGCACTCAGCACAACTCCCGCACCGGTTNTGGGTTCTATNGTTATTAAGGAAGCGTTGAGCAGAGCAGGTGTTCCGGCTGACGCTGTAGATCATGTGTATATGGGCTGTGTTATTCAGGCTGGTTTAGGACAGAACGTAGCACGTCAGGCATCCATTAAAGCGGGACTGCCTATTACGACACCGGCTGTAACTGTAAACGTTGTATGTGGTTCAGGTCTTAACTGTGTTAACATGGCTGCACAGATGATTATGGCAGGAGACGCTGATGTAGTAGTAGCAGGCGGTATGGAGAATATGTCTATGGCTCCTTATGCTGCTATGCAGGGACGTTATGGTTATAGAATGAACAATGCAACTCTCGTTGATACAATGGTAAACGATGCATTATGGGATGCTTTCAATAACTATCATATGGGAATCACCGCTGAAAACGTTGCTGAAAAGTATGGTCTGACAAGAGAGCAGTTGGACGAGTTCGCTGCATGGTCACAGCAGAAATGTGAGAAGGCTCAGGCAGAAGGTAAGTTTAAAGACGAAATCGTTCCTGTAGAAGTGAAGAAGAAAAAAGAAACTGTTATCGTGGACACAGACGAAGGTCCTCGTGCAGGCGTAACGGTAGAGAGCATTTCCAAACTCCGTCCTGCTTTCAAGCCGGATGGCGGTATCGTAACAGCAGCTAACTCCTCAGGTATCAATGACGGCGCTGCGGCAATCGTTGTTATGAGCGAAGAAAAAGCAAAGGAATTAGGCGTTAAACCGATGGCAACATTCGTAGCAGGCGCACTTGGCGGCGTAGATCCTTCTATCATGGGAGTAGGTCCTGTTCCGGCTACACAGAAAGCTATGGCGAAAGCCGGCATGAAGATTGACGACTTTGATTTAATCGAAGCTAACGAAGCATTCGCAGCACAGTCACTTGCTGTTCAGAAAGATTTAGGATTCAGCAATGACGTACTTAATGTAAACGGCGGTGCAATCGCACTCGGACATCCCGTAGGAGCATCAGGCTGCCGTATCCTTGTAACACTGCTTCATGAGATGGAAAAACGTGACGTAAAGAAAGGTCTTGCAACCCTTTGCATCGGCGGTGGTATGGGCTGCGCTACAATCGTAGAGAGAGACTAAGTTGAAAAATATTTAGAGGAGGATAATACAATGGAATTTGTATTATATGAAGTAAAAGGACAGGTTGGGATTATCACGATCAATCGTGAGAAAGCGCTTAATGCTTTGAATTCCACTGTTCTTGAAGAATTGGATAAGACATTGGATGCAGTTGATCTGGATAATGTAAGATGTCTCATTTTGACAGGCGCAGGTGAGAAATCCTTCGTGGCAGGTGCAGATATCGGCGAGATGAGTACTCTGACTAAGGCAGAGGGAGAAGCATTCGGTAAAAAAGGAAATGATGTATTCCGTAAGCTGGAAACTTTCCCAATTCCCGTTATTGCAGCGGTGAACGGTTTTGCACTTGGCGGCGGCTGTGAGATTTCCATGAGCTGTGATATCAGAATCTGTTCTGACAACGCGGTATTTGGTCAGCCTGAAGTTGGTCTTGGAATTACTCCCGGATTTGGCGGCACGCAGAGACTTGCGAGACTGGTTGGACCCGGTATGGCGAAACAGATGATTTATACGGCGAGAAATATTAAGGCTGATGAAGCATTGAGAATCGGTCTGGTTAATGCAGTATATCCGCAGGAGGAATTGATGGCGGCAGCAGAGAAAATGGCGTCAGGTATCGCAAAGAATGCGCCTATTGCCGTTCGTAACTGCAAGAAAGCAATCAATGACGGTCTTGAGGTTGATATGGACCAGGCAATTGTAATCGAAGAGAAACTCTTCGGTGACTGCTTTGAAACAGAAGATCAGAAATACGGCATGGCATTCTTCCTTGACAAGAACAAGGAGAAAGTAAAAGAGCCGTTTAAGAACTGCTAAAGGCTAAAAGAATTTCTAAGGCATCAGAATACGATGCCTAAGAAATTCTATGTTTAGCCTGAAAGAATTGCTGACGCAATTCTTCCAAATGAGTATTAATTATATAATAAAGAATAAATAGGAGGGTTTACCATGAAAGTAGGTATTATCGGTGCAGGAACGATGGGTTCAGGAATTGCACAGGCATTCGCTATGACAGATGGCTATGAAGTTTGTCTCTGCGATATCAAAGAAGAGTACGCAGAAGGCGGCAAAGCAAAGATTCAGAAGAATATGAATTTTCTTGTGGGCAAAGAGAAAATTACTCAGGAAAAAGCAGATGAAGTCATGGGTAAGATTACTACCGGCTTAAACGGTATTTGTACAGACTGCGATCTGATCGTAGAGGTTGCTCTTGAGAAAATGGAGATTAAGCAGGCGATTTTCAAAGAGTTAATGGGTATCGTTAAGAAAGACTGTATGTTTGCTTCCAATACTTCATCTCTTTCCATTACCAAGATTGGAGAAGGATTAGACAGACCGATGATCGGTATGCATTTCTTCAATCCCGCTGACAGAATGAAACTGGTAGAGGTTATCAGAGGCGAGAATACACCTCAGGAGATGGTAGACAAGATTACGGCTATCGCTACAGAAATCGGTAAGACTCCTGTACAGGTTAAAGAAGCTCCCGGCTTCGTTGTAAACAGAATCCTGATTCCGATGATTAATGAGGCAATCGGTGTACTGGATGCAGGCACAGCTTCAGCAGAGGATATCGATGTTGCTATGCAGCTCGGCGCATCCCATCCTATGGGACCACTTCATTTGGGTGATTTGATCGGTCTGGATATCTGCCTTGCGATTATGGAGGTTCTCTATAATGAGACTA
This sequence comes from Lachnospiraceae bacterium, assembly GCA_014804495.1. Taxonomy (GTDB): domain Bacteria; phylum Bacillota; class Clostridia; order Lachnospirales; family Lachnospiraceae; genus UBA3282. Next base: position 3,491 of record JAAUZS010000082.1, on the reverse strand, counting down.
AGGATGAGAAATATGCTCCGCAGCCGCTTCTCAAGAAGATGGTAGAAGAGAAGAAACTCGGTAGAAAGACCGGCGTTGGTTTTTTTGACTATTCTAAATAGAAAAATAAACATGGAGGAATAAAAAATCATGGATTTTACTTTAAGCAAAGAGCATGAAATGGCGAGAACTCTTTTCAAAGACTTCGCTGAAAAAGAAGCAAAACCTATCGCGCAGGAGATAGATGAAAATCATCGTTTCCCAAGAGAGACGGTTGATAAGATGGCTAAGTTAGGTTTCTTAGGAATTCCTGTACCGAAGGAGTATGGCGGACAGGGCTGTGACCCGTTGACATACGCTATGTGTGTTGAGGAACTTTCCAAGGTATGCGGTACAACAGGCGTTATCGTATCTGCACATACTTCACTCTGCTGTGACCCGATTCAGACATATGGTACAGAAGAGCAGAAACAGAAATACTTAGTTCCCCTTGCAAAAGGTGAGAAGTTAGGCGCTTTCGGCCTCACAGAGCCCGGTGCAGGTACAGACGCACAGGGACAGCAGACCAAAGCTGTATTAGATGGTGATGAATGGGTGCTTAACGGCTCCAAATGTTTCATCACAAACGGCAAGGAAGCAGATGTATACGTTATCTTTGCTATTACCGGAACTGTTGAGAAACGCGGCAAGGTAAGCAAAGAAATTTCTGCATTCATCGTAGAAAAGGGCACACCCGGATTTTCATTCGGAACAAAAGAGAATAAGATGGGTATCTGCGCTTCTTCCACATATGAGCTTATCTTTACAGACTGTCGTATTCCGAAAGATAACTTATTAGGACAGAAAGGCAAAGGATTCAATATTGCCATGCATACGCTTGACGGCGGACGTATCGGTATCGCTGCACAGGCACTTGGTCTTGCAGAGGGCGCATTGGAAACAACTATTAATTATGTAAAAGAAAGAAAACAGTTCGGCCGCTCTATCGGCGCATTCCAGAACACCCAGTTCCAGTTAGCTGATATGGCAACAAAGGTTCAGGCTGCTCAGATGTTAGTTTATAAAGCAGCAATGAAGAAAGCTGAATATGCTGCAAATCCGAAGGTTTCCTATTCTGTAGAAGCTGCTATGGCTAAGTTATATGCGGCAGAGGTTGCTATGGAAGTAACAACCAAGGCTGTTCAGCTGCACGGTGGCTATGGTTACATCAAAGAGTACGATGTAGAGCGTATGATGCGTGACGCAAAGATTACGGAAATCTACGAAGGAACCAGTGAAGTTCAGCGTATGGTTATTTCCGGCGCACTTTTAAAATAAAAAGTTCAAAACTGTGTTTTGAACCGCGAGTTTGCGGTTTGCAAACATCGCATACTATGGAATTAAATTAATGTAAAGGAGAAGAATCGATGAAAATCGTTGTTTGTATTAAACAGGTACCTGATACAAAGGGTGGCGTAAAGTTCAATCCGGACGGTACGTTAGACAGAGGCGCAATGCTTGCTATCATGAATCCTGATGATAAAGCAGGGTTGGAAGCAGCGCTGAGATTAAAAGATGAATATGGCGCAGAGGTTACGGTTGTAACAATGGGCCTTCCTAAAGCAGAAGAAGTTCTTCGTGAAGCTATGGCAATGGGAGCAGATAAAGGTATTCTGGTAACAGATAGAGTACTTGGCGGTGCTGATACATGGGCAACTTCCACAACAATTGCAGGCGCACTCAGAAATCTTGAATATGACCTGATCATCACAGGACGTCAGGCTATTGATGGAGATACCGCACAGGTTGGTCCCCAGATTTCAGAGCATCTTGACATTCCTGTCATTTCTTATGCACAGAACATTAAAATCGAGGGAGACAGCGTAGTTGTTGAGCGTCAGTATGAAGACAGATATCATGTAGTTAAGGCTAAAATGCCTTGTCTTATAACAGCTCTTTCCGAGCTGAATGAGCCTCGATACATGACACCCGGCGGAATCTTTGATGCTTATCAGAAAGAGATTACCGTATGGGGTAGAGCTGATCTGAAAGATGTTGATGATTCAAACTTAGGTCTTAAAGGTTCACCGACCAAGATTGCCAAAGCATCTGATAAGGTTAGAAAGGGCGCCGGAGAAAAGGTTACTCTTGATCCTGATGAATCAGTAAGCTACATTGTTGATAAGTTAAAAGTAAAACATGTAATTTAAGCGCTAAGAATGGAGGATATACAATGAGTTTAGAAGAATACAAGGGAGTATATGTCTTTGCGCAGCAGGTAGACAATGAAATCAGCAGCATTGCATTTGAATTACTTGGTAAAGCCAAAGACCTTGCAAAAGATTTAAGCACAGATGTAACAGCAGTACTTTTGGGTTCCGATGTTAAGAATCTTGCAGACAAGCTTGCAGAGTATGGTGCGGATAAAGTTATCGTTGTAGATGATCCGGAACTGAAAGTATACAGAACAGAGCCTTATGCACATGCACTTGCTTCTGTTATTAACAAATACAAACCTGAAATCGTATTGGTAGGCGCTACCGCAATCGGTAGAGATTTAGGTCCCAGAGTTTCCGCTAGAGTAGCAACCGGTCTGACGGCAGACTGTACGGTTCTTGAAATCGGTGATTTCCCGCTTCAGGCTATACCGGGACAGGAGCAGAAGCACAATCAGCTTCTTATGACCCGTCCTGCATTCGGTGGAAATACCATCGCTACAATTGCTTGTCCGGATAACCGTCCTCAGATGGCTACAGTTCGTGCAGGCGTTATGCAGAAGATTGAACCTATCAAAGGTGCAAAGGCCGTAGTAGAAGAGTATAACCCCGGCTTTACACCGGATAACAAATATGTAGAGATTCTGGATGTTGTAAAAGCTGTAACCGATACTGTAGATATTATGGACGCTAAGATTCTTGTATCAGGCGGACGTGGCGTTGGAAGCCCTGAGAACTTCAAGATTCTCGAAGACCTTGCAGCAGTACTTGGCGGTACGGTAAGCTGTTCTCGTGCAGTAGTTGATTCCGGTTGGAAGCCGAAAGATCTGCAGGTAGGTCAGACAGGTAAAACAGTTCGTCCTAACGTATATTTTGCAATCGGTATTTCCGGAGCAATCCAGCACGTAGCAGGTATGGAAGAGTCAGACATCATTATCGCAATCAATAAAGATGCAGATGCTCCTATCTTCGATGTAGCTGATTACGGTATCGTAGGAGATTTGAATAAGATTGTTCCTAAGCTGACAGAAAGCCTGAAGGCTGAGATTGCGGCGAAATAATTTCTTTTAAGATAAAATAAGGCAAATGGCGGCGGGATGGCCGCCATTTGTTTTTTAGAGATTGATAAAAATTTGAAAACTAAATTTGTTCACTACTTAACAAAAATGGACATTCACTTAACAAAAATGAATTGATACTTAACAAAAAACGATTTTTACTTAACAAAATTTGAAAAGAGGTTAACAAATCTTGACGTAATAAATTTTTTTAGTTAAAATAGAAGAATATTATATAGAATGGAAGTTAATGTTATGC
>JAAUZS010000081.1 GCA_014804495.1 Lachnospiraceae bacterium | reverse complement strand
TATGCTTTATCCACTTCAATTTATCTTTGGAAAAATAAGAAGAAAAAATATGCAAACAGGATGAGACTGGTTCCGATTGACAGTATGGATGAAATATCCGATGAGGGATATGGGGTGCCTGATAATGATGATAAGGCTTCACCGGAGCAAATTGTTTTGCAGCAAAGTGAGGTAGATATGATTCAGGGATTGGTTGCATCCCTTACAGAGAAGTACAGAATACCAATCTATTTGTATTATTCGGCGGATATGCAGATAAATGAGATAGCTGAAATTCTCGGACTGCCGGAAGGAACCGTCAAGAGCCGGATGCGAAAAGCAAAGAAGCAGTTAAAGGAAAAATTGGAGGCGATAGGATATGACAGATGAAAAATTGGATCAAATCTTAAAGCAGGCCCTTGCTCCTGAAATCAATGACAAAGAAATACGTGTGCGCAGAAGGAGAAAGGGTAAAATGAAAAAATCTTATAAAATAGGAAAAGCAGCGGCAGCGGCAGTTGCAGCCGCAATTATTGGAATCGGCGGTCTGGGTTATTTTAATCCGGTGCTTGCGGCAAAGATTCCGCTGATTGGAAAAATTTTTGAGAAAGTCGAGGATGATGTCACATATTCCGGTGATTATACGGACAAAGAAATTATTCTGACTAATGAAGACCATGAGGGTAATCTGGATACACCTGACTATTCCGTATCTGATAAGGGAATAACGCTGACTGCATCAGAGGTCTACTGTGACGGATACTCCATATTTCTTACGGTGAATGTTGAAGCGGAAGATGCAGATTTTACTCATATTCCGGAGCATTATACAGGCATGAATGTCTCAGATAACAGGACAGCCGCAGGATTTTATATAAGCGGAAGCTGGAGTGTTGATGGAAATACACTCGAACTTCTTGAAAATACGTTTGAGGGAGAAGTGATTGATGACCATACTTTTGTCGGTATGTTGAAGATGGACTTTGAACAGAAGTTTGAAGGTAGCGGAGAACTTAACTTTAGTGTAGACGGGCTTGGCTATGATGATGACAGGATGCTCGACAGTGAGGAGATATCAGCATCCCACTGGACAGATGGAAATTGGAATATTGTCATTCCTGTTGAAGTGAACGGGAACGATGTAAAGACGATTGAAGTGGGCGAGCAGAAAGGAAACATTACATTGGAAAATGTGGTGGTGTCTCCGTATCAGGTAATCGTTCATGCAACGACGCCGGGAGAGCATCGGGAACTGACGGATGACTGGAGAGAGAAATTACTTTCAAAAGATCCTGACCTGACAGATGCAGAAATGTTTGAGATAATCGGGTGGTCTTATGAACCCTGCTATACGGTAGTATTTAATCAGGATGGGGAGAGACTTTATCTGGATATGGAACTGACAGGCAGAGCGATGTTTGCCGTTCAGGGAAAAGAAGTAAGCAGCCTGCATATTTTCATTTTTGATAATATTGCTGATTGTACTCAGATGGAAGAGGAAGGAATGAACAGCGGTGCGGCGGATAAGGCTGTCATTTCAAAAGAAATATTTCTCTAAAATTATTTTTCCATGAGACCAATTGATGCTATAGTTGAAGATATAGCAACAGCAAGTTGCTTGATGAAAGTACAGTATTCGCTTAAAATAAATGCATACCATTATTGAGGGGAAACAGTTATGGAGATCAGGGACATTCTTAAAAACCTGCGTGAGAAAAACCGGCTCACGCAAGAACAGCTGGCTGAACGTATAATGGTCACCAGACAAGCGGTCAGCCGTTGGGAGACCGGTGAGACACAGCCGAATACAGAAGCGCTGAAGTTCTTGTCACGGGAATTTGATGTATCGATAAATACCCTGCTTGGTTCTCCCAGACAGCTTGTCTGTAGATGCTGTGGAATGATATTAAGCGAAGATGACCTGATCAGTCGTGAACCGGATGGAAGCTATAATGAGGATTTTTGTAAATGGTGTCATGCAGACATAAGCTTAAAAAGAACAATTTTAAAACCGAATCGGAGAAAAAAAGATATGAATATCTATGAAACATGCCCTGTATTAGAAAGTGATAATTTCTTAGTAAGATTAGTCAGAAATGAAGATTGTGACGATTTGTTAAAGGTCTACAGCGATAAGACTGCCCTGCCTTTTTTTAACAGTGATAATTGTGACGGGGATAATTTTTACTACCGGACAAAAGAAAGAATGAAAGAGGCTGTTGACTTTTGGAATGCATCTTATGAAAACGGCTGGTTTGCCAGACTTTCCATTGTTGATAAAGCAGCATCGGACATCATTGGAACCATCGAGTTATGCTTACGTGTTTCAGAGGATGAGTTTAATAATATGGGAATATTAAGGGTTGATGTACGAAGCGATTATGAAAAAGAAGATGCATTGTTTGAAATCATCACTCTCATAACACCTTGTATTCCGCAGCTGCTGGGATGCACCGGTATAATTACCAAGGCGCCGATATATGCTGTAGAAAGGATTAAGGCCATTCAGAAAGCAGGTTTTTCTAAATCAGAGCATTTATTGATTGGAAAGACAGGATACGCATATGATGGATATTGGACAATGGAGCCGAATATACAGTAGAGTGGCACGGATTTTGATGAGCGCTTGTTGGGAAAACCAATGGGCGCTTTTTGCGCTTCTATCCCTTTTTTATAAATACACGGTCGATTCATTACATTCTACGGACGATTAAGGAAGTCTATACTACCGCTATGTCGAAATAGTGTATAATTAGTCATTATCTGCATAAATATGATATAAANNAGCAGTCTATACCCNGAAAAGTACGAATTGTACCATAATAGTTGTTATTTTATTCTTATCCAATTATTATGGTAAGACCGCAAAAATACTTATGGAGGAAGCGCATGACATGAAGAAACATAAACTAACTTTTTTGGCAACCAGTATTTTAATGGGACTGATACCCNTGCTTGTAGCAGCGGTAACAATATCCACCGTGGCAATTTATAAGACAAAAAGCAATTTGGAAGAAAGAGTCTACTTACAATTACAGGCATGTGCCATATCGGTAAGGGAATATTTTGAATGGGATATCAATGANGATATTCTNGAAGTGGATGAGGTCAGTCTGGANTTTATTGACAGCCTTAAAGTNCAGGANGTCGATCTNACACTNTTNNTTGAGGATGNAAGGTTTATTACNTCTATNTANAATGAGAANGGAGAACGTAATNTAGGGACAAAAGCTTCAGAGGGAATATGGGCTCTNGTAAAACAGGGNAAGGATTACCGCACAAATGGAACAGTAATCGGGGGGAAGGAATACTATGTATATTATACTCCCGTTAGTAGTGAAAACGGTGAAATCATCGGAATGGCGTTTGCGGGAATGCCGGAATCCCTGGTGGAGGAAAATATAACGGCAAATACAATGAGCATGGTGCTTGTTGCCGTATGTACCGCCGTTTTTTGTATTGTGATAATTGTATTGATCGGAATGAGCATAAGGAAATCGATCATTGGNATAGCTGATTATACGCACGAGCTGTCGGCNGGCAGTCTGGGTGTCAGTGCAAACTGNACATCAAATATCAGGGAAATCGCNGCCCTTATAGATTCTGCCGAAAATCTTCAGGACAATNTGAAAAATATTATTTCCAAAGTGGATGATAAGACAATACNGCTGAATAAAAATGTAAAAACAATTCATGACGGTATTCAGATTTCTAATGATGCAACCGAAGGTATTATGAGGGCTGCAAATGAATTGTCGGATGGTTCTATGCATATTGCGGAAGCAGTTCAGAATACGGCAGCGTCCATGCAGAATGTAGGGGAAAGTATTTCTTCCATTGCTGAAAGCGCAATAGCAACAGAGGTGCAGGCGCGTGAAATTGAAGTCATCAATAACGAGGCAAAGGATAATTTGTCCAACTTAATCGAAGCAAATAAAAATACGGTTACAATATCGGAAAATGTTGTGACCGGTATCAANGAAGCAAATACTGCGATTGAAAATATAAGGAAGGCAGCAGATGCAATCACAAGCATTGCAGGNCAGACGAGTATGCTGGCGCTGAATGCTTCCATTGAAGCTGCAAGGGCAGGGGACGCAGGAAGAGGTTTTGCCGTTGTTGCATCCTCNATACAGACGTTGGCCGGAGAATCTAATAGTTCAGCAAAGGAGATCCAGGATATTATCAATGAAATTATATTGAAATCGCAAAATAATGTGCAGCTTGCAAATGAGATNAAANATGCCATTGANTCGGANGGAGATGCACTNGNNTCGGTGANNGACAGCTTTGATAAAGTCAGTGATAAGATTCNGATCACGGTTGATACGATTCACAACATATCAACGGAAANNGATGTCCTGAATCAGGATAAGGAAAAGGTGCTTGATGAAATAGGCAGCCTGTCCTCCATATCAGAAGCCAATACGGCAAGTTGTCAGGAAACGACAGCATCTATAGAGGAGTTGAGGAAAAACATTGAAATGATAAATATTCAGGCGACAGATACGGATAACATATCTGAAGAACTGAAAGAGTCCGTTGCTTATTTTNAACTGTGATTTTAATAAGAAAGTGAAANTCGGAGGATTTTANTAAGGTAATATTTACAATATAAGACATGAAGGAGATTANAGAATGGAATTGCAAAAGCTTAGTTCAAATGTCAACAAGAAAGTTGGCCTGTCAATTCGAAGAATCATTTTTGGATTGTGTTTATTNGCCGGGGTAATAGTGCTTGCTATTATTATTTCTTATACAATTAAAGATAATAGTAAGCAGGTGCAGTTATATAGCTCACAAATAGATAATACTATGTCGGAAAAAATGGCATTTATTAATACTGTTGCGACAGGAGCTGCTTCCGGAATGGCAGATGCAGACTATTATGCGTATGTTGATGCGATGGTGGAACAGTATGATGATGTATCGGCGGTATATGTCTGCGTGGAGCAGGATGGAGTAATCTATTCAGATGGAATTATGACATATATGTCAGGCGGATGGCTTCCGCCGGATGATTTTGTGGTNACTGAGCGTGCATGGTATGCGGGAGCAGCTAAGGCACAAGGGNTATATGTGACCGAACCATACATAGATGAACANTCCGGTAATATCTGNATCACTCTTTCAANAGCGATATATAGAGACGGTTCCCTTATCGGTGTAGCCGGAATGGATATGTATATGGATGATCTGGTTACACTGATTGAAAGCTCTTATAATGGTGGNAATTATGTATTTTTAGTATCAAGTGAAGGGACGATTTTAACACATCCGTATGAAGATATTGCNCTGAGCAACGAAAAAAGTACAATGATANCGGACGCTTTGGATGGAAAATACAAAAGCGTTTATGAAAAGAAACTGGCAACAAANCTGATTTTGGATTATAATGGCGGATTAAAATTTGCAATCTGTAACATCGCAGAAACGACAGGTTGGAGTGTGATAGCCGTTATCTCTCTTACATGGATAATTATAGTGATTGTTTTGATAATTATACTGACAATTCTTTTGGGTTTTGTTTTGGGACAATGGGCNAAGCGGCAGTTGAACAATGGAATCAGTCCGATGTTCTCACCNCTTGAAGAACTGGCAGCAAATGTNAGNAAAATATCAGACGGTGAATTGGATTANNATTTTCANTGTAGATGAACAGTCAAANGAAGTAAATGCNNTGTCGATAGCGCTTAATTATACAATGAAAGGGCTGCAGCATTATATTTCAGAGATTACAAAGACCGTAACTTCTATTTCAGAGAAGGATTTGAATATCAGTATTGACGGAGATTATGCGGGGGACTATGAAAAAATAGAAATTGCATTGATTGACATTGTAAAGGTTCTGAATGAAAGCTTTGCAGAATTAAATGAGCAGGCGGCAACGGTGCTTAGGTATTCGGAAAACTTATCAGAAACGAGTGAAAGCGTTGCTAAGGTGGCGTCAAAGCAAAGTGAATCTGTTATAAGCGCCTCAAGAGAAATGAAGAGCCTGACAGATAATATGGAAAAAATAGCCGAGCTTACTGCTTCTATCAAAGCTAATACAGATGATGTAAGCGAGCATCTGGCAGTTGGAAATGCGGAAATGAATGAGCTGGTTAATGCAATAGACGAGATAGCAGGATGCTATGATGAAATTGCCGGATTTGTAACAGAAATTAATGCAATCGCAAGTCAGACAAATCTACTCGCATTAAATGCCTCAATAGAAGCTGCCAGAGCAGGAGAAGCCGGCAGAGGATTTGCGGTAGTTGCCAGTGAAATCGGAACGCTTTCAGCCAGCAGTTCACAGGCAAGCGCGAAGATACATGAGGTAATCGCACACTCCCTGACATCTGTTGAAAAGGGAAAAGAACTTGTTGCAAAAACAGATAAAACAATTTCCGACAGTGCAGAATTTTCGGCTAATAATACACAGATAGTCGATGAAATTGTAAATTTTGTTAAAACACAGAAAAATTCTGCAGATGAAATTTCTGCAAATATTAATAAAATCAGCGAAATGGTAGAAGATAATGCCGCCAGCGCCGAGGAAAATTCCGCAATTTCGTCGAATCTGGGAGAATGTGCACAAATGTTGATGAATACGATTTCACAATTTCGGTTGAAAAAATAAATATTTTAAAGAGAACCGCTTTATAGAATTTCAGAAAGCTCTTGGCTGTGGTCAAGAGCTTTTGACGTATATGGAAGATGCTTTTATATTTTAAAAGATATGTTTTGAATGCCCCTAATTATTGAGTTTTACCTGAAAAGATGTTAATATTTAAGGGAAATTATGGTGTATAAGGAAATGAGAGTATTTAATTATTCATCTGTAAAAGAGTAAAAGTGGGACTCTGAGATTTTGGGATTTATTGCTGCTATATTAAATAGGATTATAATATAAAATTTGGTATAGGTTAAGCAATCGAGTTTTGCGCTTATAAGGAGATTATTTATGGGCATTTTGGTATGGATTTTTGGTTGGTCGATTGCAATTGCAATTCCTGTATTTGTAATCGTATCCGTTGTTTTATTCATCAGAGACGGCATGCTTGCAAAGCGAGAAGGAAGAGGCAGAAAAATAATTTATATAGTTATGTTCGCCATTAGTATGACAATCATTGCTTTGGTGATAATGATTATAATTCTGTTATATATCCTTGGCACGCTAATTATGAGGAGTATGTAGAAATGAGTGATTATAAATTCATAAGAATATTAATTGCTATTATTTTTATAGGAATCATTATTACGGCGGTACATTCTGTCTATATCTGCTATGCCTACCAAAATTCTTCGATTATACAGTTTATAGCAAGGGAGTTGTGGCTGTGAAAAAAATAATTGTAATTCTTGCAACAGCTATTCTGTTTGTTACTGTAAATGCTTTCTTGTACATAACAATCACCAGTCGTCTTGCAAATAATTTCAGTGGAACAGGACAGCTTAAAATGGTCGATGTGGCAAAGTTCCTGCCTTTCGAAGAAAAATCAGAGCTTGCAAGAACCGGCTCATCTTTTAAGTTTGAAAATGGAGATGATTTGCCTGTATTAGATGGAGCGGCAGCTCTTGTGCCTGTTTACGCATCTGTGATAGAAAATTGTTACCCCGAAGGAACTGTTACATACGAGAATGGTGCGTTTTCTGACGATAATTACTATGGTGAAAACTTTGCTCCTGACAGTGTAATGCAATATCAGAACACGGTTCGAGGATTTGATGCGCTTGTTGACGGCTCAGTAGATTTGTTTTTTACAGCTCACCCTTCCAAAGAACAAATGCTGTCAGCGCAAGAAAAGGGTGTTGAAATCGAAATTGTGCCGATAGGGTTAGAAGCATTTGTTTTCTTTGTCAATAAAGATAATCCCGTGGACGGACTTACATCGGAGCAGATACGCTCTATCTACAGAGGAGAGATTACAAATTGGAAAGAAGTAGACGGTGCTTCCAGACGAATCAATCCATTAACAAGAATCGAAGGGTCAGGCAGTCAGACTATGATGGATAAGTTTATGGATGGCAATATGATTAACTCCAGAAATCCTCTTTCTATATTTGGTGGTTCAATCGGTTACTCTTTTCGATATTATTTGTCAGGGATGGTAGCTGATGAAAATGTGAAAATGCTGGTTATAGATGGAATATACCCTGATGCAGAGAATATAAGGAACGGCTCATATCCGATTAGTGTAAATTTCTATGTTGTCTATCGTAATGATAATCCAAATCCAAATGTCGGAAGACTTGTAGAATGGCTGCTTTCAGATGAAGGACAGGCTATGATAGAAGCCTGCGGTTATGTCGGATTGCCTGATGAATCCGCAAAGCCTTAGTCTATTGTCGCGCTTGAGGTAAAAGAAACTTATGGAATATTATTCGCTGAACAATTATTTAAAGGATACATTTGGAGAAAAGGTATATAAAATTGCGTTAAACGGCGGTTTTACCTGTCCGAACAGGGATGGCACGCTGGATACGAGAGGATGCATATTCTGTTCAGGGGCAGGTTCCGGAGAATTTGCCGGAAAGATGGAAGATTCTATTACCGCTCAGATTGAAAAAGGAAAAGAACGGTTAAAAGAAAAAATAAAAAACGGGAAATATATTGCCTATTTTCAGGCATTTACCAATACTTATGCCCCGGTGCAGAGACTTAAAAAGCTATATGAAGAAGCGATATCCCATCCGGATATCGTAGTCTTGTCCATAGCCACAAGACCGGACTGCCTTTCCGAAGAGGTCATGCAGCTTTTACGAAAGATGAATGAACGAAAGCCGGTGTGGGTGGAACTGGGGCTGCAGACGATTCATGAGAAGACAGCTGAGTATATTCGGAGAGGATATCCGCTGTCTGTTTATGACGAGGCGGTAAAGAAACTTAAAAAAGCAGGGCTCCAGGTGATTGTCCATGTTATTCTCGGGCTTCCCGGAGAGACGACGGACGATATGAAAGCAACCGTGTCTTATGTCGGAAAAAGCGGCGCGGACGGGATAAAGCTACAGCTTCTGCATGTTATAAAGGGAACAGATTTAGAGAAGGAATACAGAGAAGGAAAGTTCAGTGTGATGGAACTGGAGGAATATGCCGCCCTGACAGCAGATTGTATAGCGCTTCTGCCGGAGAAAATGGTTATTCACCGCCTGACCGGGGACGGAGATAAAAAGACACTGATTGCGCCTGAGTGGAGTAAGGATAAAAAAAGGGTACTGAACGCACTGCATAAAGCAATCAGGGAAAAACGAAAGATTTGAATTTACTGTGTTAGTAGAAAAATATAAAAAATTTCTGAAAACTGTTGATTTTATATGAGTTATTGAATATAATAAGATTAACCAAGGAAGCTTATGATTTTTCGGATTCATAAGTGGAGGTTCTTCCGTAAGTTCCGGTTCACTTACACCGAATAGGCGCAAGCTGAAGAAAAGAGAACCGCTTTATAGAATTTTAGAAAGCTCTTGGCTGCGGTCAAGAGCTTTTAATGTATATGGAGGATTATTTGAATCAACTGTTAGATAAATTCAACGAGTATAAATCAATTGTCAATTATTGTATGGAGTACATATTTGAGGATGATTCGGTCATTAGTTTTAAGCTTAAACAGACAGATTTCCCTCATTTATTAGGATTACATAAACTAATAGATATTCCGATCATACGTCAATTTAACGATAAAAATAATCTTGTAATTGGAGCAAAGTATATAAATTCTAAAATTAAAAATCAGGAACTGCTTACAGAAAATATTATTAAAAGAAGCATATACTTTCCGGATATAGAGGTTCGGTTTAACAGTTTTAGTAAAGATAATATTCTCACGATGTCATATACAGATGTTATTGTTGATTTCAACGCTTCTTTGATTGGTTCCAATTTAAAGGCAAAATATATTTTGTTTGAGAAAAAGAAGCAGGGATATAATCATTTGTGTGTTGCAGAAGATGGGAATGGTAAAAAGTACGCAGAATCTTTTTTTCATGATTCAACGGACTTGTATTTACGGAATCAGAAGACTATTAAAGTGAAGAACATAAGGGTCTATGATAATTTCGGAGATTTGTATTTAGAGGATGTTTTGCTGTAGAATAGATAAGAAGTATAAACAGGACTTTCCATGCACGTTCTAAGACATACTTTTGCAACGAGATATATTGAGGAAGAAATGAGACTGAAAACCTTGTAGACGATTCTAGGGCACTTCAACATAGGTATTACCATGAATCTGTATGTTCATGTGACTGATGAAAAAAGAAAAGGAAGTCCAAAATATTGAAAAAATGCTCAAAATTATATAAAATTGGTGTAGTAAAAATATAGAGAAAGGCAGAAACACTTGAAAAGAAAGGTTTCTGAACAGGAATAATATATTATGAAACTAGGAATCGTCGGCCTGCCCAACGTAGGCAAAAGCACATTATTCAACTCATTAACAAAAGCAGGAGCAGAATCGGCAAATTATCCGTTCTGTACCATTGACCCGAATATCGGTATCGTGGCTGTTCCCGATGAAAGGCTCAAGCTGCTTGGCGATATGTATAAATCTAAAAAAGTGACTCCAGCGACAATTGAATTTGTCGATATCGCAGGATTGGTAAAAGGCGCTTCCAAAGGAGAAGGTCTTGGTAACCAGTTCCTTAGCAATATCCGTGAAGTTGACGCTGTTGTTCATGTGGTCCGCTGTTTTGAAGATTCCAATATAGTCCATGTGGACGGTTCTGTGAATCCGCTGCGCGATATTGAGACGATTAATTTAGAGCTTATTTTCTCCGATATGGAAGTTTTGGACAGAAGATTAGCTAAAACCGAGAAAGCAGCCAGAATGGACAAGACTCTTGCAAAAGAGCTTGCATTACAGCAGAATCTGAAAGCGCATCTGGAAGAAGGAAAGCTTGCCGGAAGTTTTGTTACAGATGATGAAGACGAACTGGCGCTGCTTGCTTCATATAATCTGCTGACTTATAAGCCCGTTATTTTCGCGGCAAATGTTGCAGAAGAAGATTTGGCAGATGACGGAGCCGGTAATAAATATGTGACTGATGTTCGCTCTTTTGCTTCTGAGAATGGAAGTGAAGTATTTGTTATCTGCGCGCAGATAGAAGAGGAAATTGCCCAGCTTGACGAAGATGAAACCGCGATGTTCTTAGAAGATTTAGGTTTGAAAGAATCAGGATTACAGAAACTGATTAAAGCAAGCTATCACCTTCTTGGACTGATGAGCTTCTTAACCGCAGGAGAAGACGAAACAAGAGCATGGACCATTAAGATTGGTACGAAAGCCCCGCAGGCAGCAGGCAAGATTCACACGGATTTCGAAAGAGGTTTCATCAAAGCAGAAGTCGTAAATTATAAAGACCTGCTTGAACAAGGCTCCCTTGCCGCCGCAAGAGAGAAAGGCTTAGTCGGTATGGAAGGAAAAGACTACGTCGTACAGGATGGCGACGTTATTCTGTTCCGATTTAATGTATAAACTAAGCAACAGAAAGGAGCACTACCATCAATATGAACGACATAATGAACGCATCAGATATCGCGTTTCCCAATTTAGGAATATACCTTAAGAACATTCCCAAATTCTTCAGCATCTTCGGATTCAAAATTGCATTATACAGTGTATTTATAGGCTTGGGCGTTATAAGCGGCCTGCTTATGGCAGTGCATACCGCCCAAAAAGAGAATGCCGATTCTGATGTGGTATGGGACTTTTTTATTTATGAGCTTGTTTTTTCGATTATCGGCGCAAGAATATATTATGTAATTTTTTTCTGGGATTCTTATAAAGATAACCTGATTCAGATTTTTAACCTAAGAAACGGCGGTCTGGCGATATACGGAGCGGTAATTGCGGCGTTTNTCACATTATATGTATTCTGCCGTATTAAGAAACAGCACTTCTTACAATTTGCGGATATCTGCATGCCGGGNCTGATATTGGGACAGGCAATCGGCAGATGGGGCAATTTTACCAACAGGGAAGTTTTCGGTGAATATACGAATAACCTGCTGGCGATGCGGCTTCCTATTGATTCTGTCAGGGCGTGGGATATTTCAGCCAATATAGCGGCGCATATTGCCGANGGCACAAATTATATTCAGGTACATCCCACNTTTCTTTATGAAAGNTTGTGGAATCTGGCGATATTGTGCATATTGATTTTATATAGAAGCCATAAGAAATTCGATGGAGANATGTGTCTCCTTTATCTTGGGGGTTATGGTCTNGGAAGATTCTGGATAGAAGGTATCAGAACAGACCAGTTATATATAATGGGAACGCATATTCCGGTTTCGCAGGTAATAGCGGCGATATGNGTTATAGCGTCCNTAGCAGTGGATATTGCAATCCGCATTCGTATGAAAAAGAAAGCGTCGNCGACAGACGATAATGAAANTACGTAGAAGAAAAAANAATCAGGAGGTTNNGGTTTATGGCGGTTAAGTTGTTGGTGGGTTCGTCTTCCGATATTACTATGGAAGAAGCAAAGNNGTTGGGGATAGAAATGATTCCCATGATAATCACGTTTGGGGAGGAAATGTATTCTGACGGCGTCGATATTACCAAGAGGGAGTTTTTCGAGAAACTAATNGAAAGTGATGAATTGCCNAAGACAAGTCAGATTAATATGTTTCAGTTTGAAGAACGTTTTAAGGAGATGACGGCAGACGGCAGCGAAGTGGTAGCNNTTACNATTTCCTCCAAGCTTTCAGGTACATATGCAAATGCGGTGCAGGCAGCAGAAAACTTTGGCGGAAAGGTATTTGTTGTTGACAGCCTGAATGCATGCATAGGTGAACGAATCCTGATAGAGTATGCGATTCGCCTGATGAAAGAAGGCGTTGCTGCCAAAGAGATAGCAGAACGCTTGGAAGAAGGCAGACAGCGCATTAGGCTCATGGCCCTGTTGGGAACGCTTGAATATCTTCAAAAGGGCGGAAGAATATCGGCAGCCGCGGCAATATCGGGTGAAATTTTACATATTAAGCCCGTTATTTCGATTATTGACGGCGAAGTGAAGCTGGTAGGAAAGGCNATGGGCTCCAAGAAAGGCAGTAATCTATTGACTCAGATGATAGATAAGTCCGGAGGTATTGACTTTGACATGCCTCATGTGNCGGCNTATTCGGGCCTNGATGACAGCCTGCTGCAGAAATACCTGCATGACAGCTCACATCTGTGGAAAGAGCAGATTGATGAAGTANCTTCATACTGCATAGGCAGTACGATAGGCACACATATCGGCCCCGGATCGATTGCAGTTGCTTACTTCGCAGAAAAATAGAATATCTGTCTTCAACCAGATNTTTACGACACATTTATATCAAAACTAGAACATAGGCAGAATAAATAAAAAAACGGTGCGATTTCGCTTGCGGTGAGCACCGTTTTTTTATTTATTCTGTCTATTTTCGTGAANTGCAATAAATTTNACAAAATAAAAAATTAAAAAATCTCTTGTTTTCCCTTGCAATATGCTCTATTTTAATATAAAATGGTAGACAAGTGGTGGAAAGTGGAATGAAGTGGTTAAAAGTGGTGAATTTCATACGCGGACCGTGGCAGACACTTGACGGCAGGTGATTGATTATGTTTATGGGAGAGTACAATCACACAATTGATGCAAAAGGCAGGCTGATTATTCCGTCTAAATTCCGAGAAGCGTTAGGTGACGTATTTGTGGTAACAAAAGGACTGGATGGCTGTCTGTTTGTGTATGACAATGCAGAGTGGAACGTATTTGAAGAAAAACTTAAATCATTGCCGCTTACCAATAAGGATGCCAGAAAATTTGTACGTTTCTTTCTGGCAGGAGCTACAGAAGCNGAGGTAGATAAACAGGGACGTATCCTGATACCCAATGTCTTAAGAGAATTTGCTGAATTGAATAAAGATGTTGTCCTGATCGGAGTAGCAAGCAGAATTGAAATCTGGAGTAAGGAACGTTTTGAAGAGACAGCTGCTTATGACGATATGGATGAAATAGCAGAACATATGGCTGATCTTGGACTTGGAATTTAGTCCATGGCAGTCAAATATAAAAGGACGCAGAAAATAGGATGGAGTTTAAACATACATCGGTTCTTTTAGAGGAAACAATAGAGAACCTGCAGGTAAAGCCTGACGGAATATACGTGGATGGAACGCTTGGAGGAGGCGGGCATTCTTATATGGTCGCCTCCAAACTTACGGGAAACGGAAGGCTGATTGGAATAGATCAGGATGGAGAAGCTATTCTTGCGGCAGGGAAGAGACTGGAGCAGTTTAATGATAAAGTTACTGTTATTAGGGATAATTATTGCAATATGGGAAGTGTGCTGAAAAGCATTGGCATCAGCAAGGTGGACGGCATTGTTCTGGATCTGGGTGTTTCATCATACCAACTGGATAATGCGGACAGAGGCTTTTCGTATAAATATGACGCTGCATTGGACATGCGCATGGATACGAGACAGGGCATAAGCGCCAGAGACATAATCAATACGTATTCGGAGATGGAATTATACCGTATCATAAGAGATTACGGAGAGGAGCAGTTCGCCAAGAATATTGCGAAACATATTGCGGCGGCGCGAGAGGACAAGCCCATAGAGACCACGGAAGAGTTGAACGCGATAATTAAAGCGGCAATTCCCGCTAAGATGAGGGCGACGGGCGGACATCCTTCCAAGAGAACGTTTCAGGCGATACGTATTGAATGCAATCATGAGTTGGAAGTATTAAAAAATTCCCTGGATGAATTTATAGACCTGTTGAATCCCGGAGGGCGACTCTGCATTATTACGTTTCACTCATTGGAGGACAGAATCGTAAAATCGGCTTATAGAAAAAATGAAAATCCCTGCACCTGTCCACCTGAATTTCCGGTCTGCGTCTGCGGCAGGGAGTCAAAGGGAAAAGCGGTTTATAGAAAACCGATTTTACCTACCGAAGAAGAGATTAAGAAAAATAAGAGAGCAAAAAGCGCTAAACTCAGAGTTTTTGAACGAAGCGGCAACGTATGACAGTATAGTTAGGAGAGAGATAATTAATATGGCGGAAGTTAGGAGAACATCCGGCGCAAGGGCGCAGGGACGCAGAGCTGCACAGAGCAGCAGACAAGCACAGGAAAGAAGACGTGCGCATAACAGCGAATACATTCAGGGCAGCGCGGTCAGAAGACTTGATGTAACAAAAGAGATAGAGAGAAAGCCTAAAAAGAAATTGAGCAATACGGCAAGGAAAAACAGGGAAAAGGCGGAACATATGAATCCGGGTTACGTCATGTTCTTAAGTCTTGCATTGATTGCGACGGGTATTATTTTGGTAGGATATATCAGATTGCAGTCGGATATTACAAACAGAATAGAGCATATTTCATCGCTGGAAAGAGAATTAAACGATTTAAGGCTTGCAAATGATGAAGAATATAATCGAATAACAAGCAGTATAGATTTGGAGGAAGTCAGAAGAATTGCTGTTCAGGAACTTGGAATGAGATATGCGGAAGAAGGGCAGATTGTCTCTTTTACAAGTGAGAACAACGATTATGTGAAGCAACTGTCACTGATTCCGGAATAATATCAGGTGCAGAGCGGTCTAACAGGAGTAAAATATGAAACAGGGACGTGTAAACAGATTTACAAGCAAAATGCAGAAGAAGCTTTTAGTACTTTTTATAATAGTACTGCTGGCTTTTGTAGGTCTGAGCGTCAGACTGTTTCTGATTAACAGGGATAATGGAGAGACTTATAAAAGGCAGGTATTGTCACAGCAGAGATATGACTCGGTGACAATACCTTTTAAGCGTGGAGAAATACTGGATAAAAACGGTACGATACTGGCAATCAGCAATAAGGTTTATAATGTCATTCTGGATACCAAGGTACTTATGGATGACGAGGCTAATTTAGAGCCTACTCTGAATGCGCTGCGCACCGTTTTCGGTATTGATATAAGTGAAGTCAGGGATTATATTGCAACGCATCCGAATTCCGCCTACCGTGTGCTGGCAAGGCGCATCGGCTATGATAAAGTCGAAGAATTCAAGGAATTGCAGAAGGATGAAGAAATCGGTAAGAATATCAAGGGAATATGGTTTGAAGATGAATATAAAAGAGAGTACCCGAACGGTTCCCTTGCCTGTGACGTAATCGGATTTACCACAAGCGACAATACGGGACAGTATGGGCTTGAGGAGTATTATAACGATATTTTATGCGGTTCAAACGGCCGTGAATACGGATATATGAATGATGATTCGAATGTTGAGAGGACAACTATTCCGGCTGTGGACGGATACAATATACAGACTACCATAGATGCTAATATTCAGAGTGTTGTAGAAAAATATTTAAGAGAGTTCGACGAAGAATACAGGGATAATTACAGAACGGGCGCCGGAGCCGAAAATGTCGGATGTATCTTTATGGAGGTTGATACGGGAAATATACTTGCGATGGCGAGCTATCCGGTATATGACTTAAATGATGTAAGGAATACCGACAACCTTATAGGAATGCCTGAACTTGATGAGAAAAGTAAAAAGACCGGTGAATATCTGACGCAGGAGCTTATTGACGCTATGGACGACGATACTCTGTACAGACATCTGGCTGCCCTGTGGAAGAACTTCTGCATAGTGGATACATATGAGCCGGGCTCTGTTTCTAAACCGTTCACCGTTGCGGCGGCCATTGAATGTGGGGCAATTACCGGAAATGAATCCTATAACTGTGAAGGCAAGCTTGTAGTGGGAGATTATCCGATACACTGCCATAACGTCTATGGCGACCATTATCTGACTGTTGCGGAAGGAATCGAGCGTTCCTGCAACGTCGTGCTTATGAATGTGGCTTTTGCCATGGGGAAGGATAAATTTGTTGATTACCAGCATCTGTTTGGTTTCGGATTAAAGACCAATATTGATTTAGCCGGGGAGTCAAGGACTGCTAATCTTGTATACTATAAGAACAATATGCGGCAGACTGAGCTTGCGACTAACTCTTTCGGGCAGGGCTTTAATGCTTCGATGATTCAGATGATTACAGGTTTCTGCTCCCTGATTAACGGCGGTTACTATTACGAGCCCCATGTTGTGAGCAGGATTACCACTCCGGAAGGGGCAACCGTGCAGAATATAGAACCCAGACTTTTGAAACAGACCATATCACAGTCTACAAGCGATAAAATAATCGAATACTGCAATCTGGTAGTGACAGGCGAAAAAGGAACCGGTAAAACAGCAAGACCTGCAGGATACATGATAGGCGGCAAGACCGGTACGGCACAGACACTGCCGCGTGGAAACGGACAATATGTCGTATCTTTCATGGGTTATGCTCCGGCGGATGATCCTCAGTATGCAATTTATGTAGTTGTAGACAGACCGAATGTGCCGGAACAGGCTGATGCAAAGTATGCGACCAAAATCGTCCGCAACATATTGACTGAAGTGCTGCCATATCTGAATGTTTTCATGACAGAGGAATTGACCGATGATGAGAGAAAAGAACTGGAAGAGTTAAGACAGCAGCTTACCATACCGCAGGCTGCGGGAGATGGTGAACAGGGAGAAGGAGAAGGCGAAAGCGGCGAAGAGGGCGCACAGGGCGAAGGAGCGGAAGGCGAAGGCGTACCTGAAGGAAGCGATGCTCCGGAGGTTTGGAGAAATTTCCCGATTGATCCTGAGACCGGATATGCCAAAGACCCTGATACAGGATATCTGGTAGACCCTGAGACAGGCGCGGTATTGAATCTCGATAACCTGTATGAAGAACCGGAGGGCTCTTCACCGCTTAGAGGAGTGGGAGAACCGCCGGAAGATGATGGTTCGGAAGACAACGGCATTGGAATATAGAATATAAATATCAAATATACAATATCAAATATCGTAAGAATAACCTTGAGGAAAAGGTAATAAATTATATTAATACCTTATATGAGGTTTTCTTACGCGATGAAAGAAAAGAATTATTCCCATAAGACATTCCACAGGAATAAAACAGTTACCGTAATGTTTATCTGTCTGGCTATGTTCATAGGGCTGATTGCCAGACTGGTATATCTGATGGTATTCCAATCAGAGTATTACATACAAAAAGCTAAGGAACTGCATGAAAGAGAGCGCAGTATCAAGGCAGCAAGAGGCAGAATCATTGACGCCAATGGAGAGATTCTGGCTGACAATAAGACTGTATGTACCATATCGGTCATCCATAATCAGATAGAGGACAAAGAGCGGGTCATAGAAGTTTTGTCAAAGGAACTGGGGTTGTCGGAAGAATATGTACGCAAGCGCGTTGAAAAGTATTCCTCTATTGAAAAGATTAAGAGTAATGTGGATAAGTCCATCGGAGATATCATACGCTCTTATGAGCTGGCAGGGGTGAAAGTGGACGAAGACTACAAAAGATATTATCCTTATGGCTCACTNGCATCCAAGGTGCTTGGATTTACAGGAGGAGATAATCAGGGAATAATTGGACTGGAAGTCATATATGAGGAATATCTTAAGGGAGAAGCGGGAACAATCCTGACAGTGACGGATGCCAAAGGAGTGGAAGTGGCGGAAGCGGGCGAGGAACGCATAGAGCCTGTGAACGGCAGGGACCTGTATATCAGTCTGGATATGAATATTCAAAGTTATGCNACACAGCTCGCCATGCAGGCAATGGAGACGAAGCAGGCGGACAGNGTATCCATGATTGTCATGAACCCACAGAACGGAGAAATTCTGGCAATGGTAAATGTGCCGGAATTTGACTTAAACAATCCATACACGCTGCCTGAAACNGCAGAACAGACAGCGCTGAGTGCAGAAGAAGAACAGGCGCTGCTGAACGCTATGTGGCGCAACGGATGCATAAACGATACTTATGAGCCGGGTTCNATTTTTAAAACAGTGACAGCGGCGGCAGCGCTGGAAGAAAGCGTAGTTAAGCTGGAAGAATCGTTCAACTGTCCGGGATATGTAATGGTTGGGGACAGGAGAATCAGATGCCATAAAGTGGCGGGACACGGAACGGAAACTTTCGTACAGGGAATAATGAATTCCTGTAATCCGGTATTTGTGACAGTGGGNCTTAGACTNGGNGTAGACAATTATTTTAAATACTTCAATCAGTTCGGGCTTCTTGACAGAACCGGAATAGATCTTCCCGGAGAAGCGGGAACNATCATGCATAAAAANGAAAATATCGGACCGGTGGAGCTGGCTACGATTTCTTTCGGCCAATCCTTTCAGATTACCCCGATACAATTGGCGGTTACGGTTTCATCTTTTGTCAATGGAGGAAGACGCGTCACTCCGCATCTGGGTGTCAAAGTGGCAAATTCGGACGGTACGGAAAGCAACCTGTTTGCATATCAAAAGAAAGACAATATTGTATCACAGGAAACTTCGGAAACCATGCGTTATCTTCTGGAACAGGTAGTAGAGAACGGCGGCGGTCAAAAAGCGTATATAGAAGGATACAGGATTGGCGGTAAGACTGCCACAAGCGAGACGCTGCCAAGAGGAAGCGGTAAATATATAGCTTCTTTTTTAGGCTTTGCACCGGCGGATAATCCTACGGTACTTGCCATCTGCCTTATAAATAATCCTCAGGGCGTATACTATGGAGGACAGATTGCAGCGCCTGTGGTTAAACAGCTTTTTGAAAATATCCTTCCTTATTTGGAAAATAAGGACTATAATAATATAAATAGTGCTGCAGATTGAATTAATACATTTGCGTAACGTCGCCGAAAAACAGAACTTATTCATAATAAACAAAATAAGGCGCGATTTCGCTTGCGGTGAGCACCGTTTTTGTTTATTATGAGTAAGTTCGTTACCTGCCATAGCGCAGCCGGCTGATGAATTAGAATTTTGAGGAGATAGTATAGAAAAATGAATGCAACTATTTTGATGTCAGTGCTTATATCTTTTGCAATCAGCGTTATCTTAGGACCGGTAGTGATTCCGTTTCTGCGTAGATTAAAAGTCGGTCAGACTGTAAGGGATGAAGGACCTAAGGGACATCTTAAGAAAAACGGCACGCCTACAATGGGCGGCATACTTATATTAGTCAGTGTTGTATTGACTTCTATAATTTATGTAAAAGACTATCCGAAGATAATTCCTATTATCTTTGTGACGCTTGGTTTCGGACTCATCGGATTTCTGGATGACTATATTAAAGTTGTGCTGAAACGCTCAATGGGGCTTCGTGCATGGCAGAAAATGGCACTGCAGATAGTTGTTACAGGTGTGTTTGCATATTATATCACTCACTATACGGATGTTTCGCTTTCCATGAAGATTCCGTTTATGCCGGAGATATATCTGGATTTTGGAGTATTAAACATACCGATATTATTCTTTATCGTTATTGGTACGGTGAACGGAGTGAATCTCACGGATGGTCTGGATGGACTGGCGAGTTCCGTTACGGTGCTGGTCGCTACGTTTTTTACGGTAGTGGCTATAGGAATGCACAGCGGTATTGAGCCGGTCACATGTGCGGTGGTGGGGGCGCTTCTCGGATTTTTGCTGTTCAATGTATATCCGGCAAGTGTCTTTATGGGTGATACCGGTTCGCTTGCTCTTGGCGGTTTCGTGGCGGCGGCAGCTTATATGATGCAGATGCCTGTTTTTCTGGCAATCGTCGGATTTATCTATGTAATAGAGGTGCTTTCAGATATTCTGCAAGTATCTTATTTTAAGGCGACCGGCGGAAAACGTATTTTTAAGATGGCGCCCATACATCATCATTTTGAATTATGCGGATGGTCAGAGACAAGAGTGGTTGCGGTATTTTCAATCGTGACTGCGCTGCTTTGTCTGGTGGCTCTGATGGGGGTATAAAAAGACGAAAAGATTTTCTAAGGCGCCAAAGAACGCGCCCAAGAAAATCTAAGTTTCGTCTCGAAGAATCGCCTTCGGACGATTCTTCTGAAATGATTCACACACCGTTTGCGTCGCCAATGATAGCATGGTTAACAAGTATAGAGAAAGGCATGGTTATCAAGATGGATTTACTTAATAAAAATGTACTGGTCGTGGGAGCCGGGATCAGTGGAATAGGCGCGGTAGAAAGCTTAAGCAGAGCCGGTGCAGATCCGGTTTTGTATGATGAGAATGAGAAGCTTGTGAAAGAAGAGGTGGCTGCGAAGCTTTCGGATTCATGTAAGAAGGAAGTGATTATCGGCAGTCTGCCGGAAGAAATAAAGGAATCAGTGGAATTGGTAGTTCTTAGCCCCGGAGTACCGGTAGACTCGGAATTCGTGGAAGATTTCCGTAAGCAGGGAATAAAAATCTGGGGTGAGATTGAGCTTGCATATGAGCTTGGACAGGGAAAGGTAATCGCAATTACAGGCACAAATGGCAAGACTACAACGACTTCTTTAGTGGGTGAAATTATGAAGTCACATTATGAAGATGTCTGCGTGGTAGGCAATATCGGTAATCCATATACGCTGACAGCGCCTGATTCTAAAGAAGATACCGTGACTGTAGCTGAAATCAGCAGCTTCCAGCTGGAGACAATAGAAGCTTTTCATCCTGAGGTATCTGCGATTTTAAATATTACGCCGGACCACTTAAACAGGCATCATACGATGGAGAATTATGCGGCGGTAAAGGAAAGTATTACGATGAATCAGACTAAGTCTGATGTGTGTGTCCTTAATTATGACAATGAATATACGAGGAACTTCGGAGAGTGTTGTCCTGCAAGGGTGATTTATTTTTCTTCGTCTCATAAACTTGAGGAAGGTCTGTATCTGGATGGGGAGGATATTTATCAAGCGCATGACGGCAAGACCGACAAGCTTATGAATATCCATGAAATGAAGCTGGTGGGTATGTGCAATGTGGAAAACGTAATGGCGGCGATAGCTGTTGCAGAGTCTATGGACGTACCAATGGATAAAATCATAGATACGGTAAAGGATTTCAAGGCAGTAGAACATAGAATAGAATATGTGGCTACCAAGGGTGGCGTGGATTATTATAATGATTCCAAGGGCACCAATCCGGATGCAGCCATCCAGGGTATCAAGGCTATGAGTAAGCCTACCATACTAATAGGCGGAGGCTATGATAAGCAGAGCGAGTATGATGAATGGATAGAGGCTTTTGACGGAAAAGTAAAGTGCTTCGTTCTGATAGGGCAGACAAGAGAGAAAATTGCAGAATGCGCAAGAAAGCATGGAATGGAAAATATCATTTTTGCTGACAGCTTCAGGGAGGCTTTTGATGTATGTGTGGAAAATGCCGAATCAGGCGATGCGGTATTGCTTTCTCCCGCGTGCGCAAGCTGGGGAATGTTCCCTAATTATGAAGTAAGAGGCAGAATGTTCAAAGAGTTTGTGAATGAGCTAGATTAAGCAGTATAAAGCGGAATGGAGGCAGATATGCAGGCAAGAGCAATATCTCGCAGAAAATCGAATACCGAGAGCTATATGGACTATAGTATGCTGTTCATAGTCTTGTTTCTTTTAGGATTTGGACTGGTAATGCTCTATTCCACAAGCTCATACATGGCTAATCTGAGCTATGGTGATTCGGCATGGTATTTCAAAAAACAGCTTTTCGCGACNATCCTCGGAGTTGCGGCAATGTTTTTCGTATCCAACATTCCGTATCATTTCTGGGAACGTTTTGCGGTTCTGGGATATATTGTTTCCGTTGTATTGATACTCCTTATTATTCCATTTGGAGTTACNGCGAACGGTGCGAAAAGATGGCTTCGTATTTTCGGAATTTCATTACAGCCGGCGGAGGTTGCGAAGCTTTGTATGATTCTCTTTCTGGCGAGTATGATTTGCTCTATGGGTAAGAGTATNCGTGAAAGAAAAGGCTTCTANACGGTTATGGCNGTTCCTGTGCCGATTGCTTTGATGTTATGGAGAATTACCTCTAACTTAAGTTCCGCAATTATTGTTATGGGAATAGCGGTGCTGATGCTTTTTGTATCATGTCCGGATTACAAGCGTTTCATTTTTTTAGCATTAGTTGCGGCTGCGGGAGCCGCACTGATAGTGTTTGTCATAGTGAAAATGGCAGAAAATAATAATACCGATAACCTGAATTATCATGGTGAGCGTATCCTTGCATGGCTTGACCCTGAGGCNTTTGCCAGCGGGAAAGGCTTTCAGACGATACAAGGGCTTTATGCGATTGGTTCGGGAGGNATTCTGGGCAAAGGTCTTGGAGCAAGCATGCAGAAGCTGGGATTCTTACCGGAGCCGCAGAATGACATGATTTTCTCCATTATATGTGAAGAACTNGGATTATTTGGAGCAATCGCAGTTATANTGATGTTTATNATGCTNATATGGAGATTCATGGTTATTGCCAATAATGCGCCTGACCTNTTTGGCGCGCTCCTGGTAGTAGGAGTGCTTGGACACATTGCGATACAGGTAATCCTGAACATAGGGGTTGTAACCAATACGATTCCGAATACCGGTATCTCACTTCCTTTTATTAGTTACGGAGGTACGTCGGTCGTATTTCTGTTAATAGAGATTGGCCTTGTTTTAAGTGTGGCTAAGGGAATTCGTTTAAAAGATTTATAAGTACAAGATAATTTTTGCAGTTTTTTCCATATAGATAAAGTAGGTCATATTTTTTATCTGCTTTGAGGTATTGCTATGGATGCAATTCAGATATATGGTGGAAACTGCCTGACGGGCGAGACGAGAATACAGGGTTCTAAGAATGCAGCGTTGCCGATACTTGCAGCANCGCTGTTAATAGACGGCATATGTGAGATAGAGAATTGCCCAATGATAAGCGATGTAAGCCATATGCTCCGTNTGATGGAGAGCTTAGGCTGCGTCATTACGCGGAACNGACATACGATAAANNTTGATGCCGGGCTTTTAAGCATGTGCGATATGCCGTCTGATTCTGTCGGTGTGATGCGCTCATCAATAATGCTGCTTGGANCTTTGCTTGCCAGAACCGGAAGTGTCAGTATGCAGTATCCCGGTGGCTGTGTAATCGGGCAGCGGCCTATTGATC
This sequence comes from Lachnospiraceae bacterium, assembly GCA_014804495.1. Taxonomy (GTDB): domain Bacteria; phylum Bacillota; class Clostridia; order Lachnospirales; family Lachnospiraceae; genus UBA3282. Next base: position 9,080 of record JAAUZS010000081.1, on the reverse strand, counting down.
TGCATCTTCGNTCTCTTAGAAAGATGGGAGTTNTTATTGAAGAGAAAGAAGACGGCTTTGTTGCGGAAACCAAAGGATTAAAAGGCGCTTATATCAGATTTCCGTTTGTCAGCGTAGGGGCGACGGAAAATGTCGTGCTTGCAGCNGTCCTTGCAAANGGCGAAACTGTTATTGAAAATGCGGCAATGGAACCTGAAATTTATGCACTATGTGATTTCTTAAAAGAAGCGGGCGCTGAGATTGAAGGNGCCGGTACGGACAGAATTATAATTCACGGCGTTGAGAGGCTGCATGAAATATCCTANCGCGTTCCGGCAGACAGGATTGTGGCAGGTACTTATCTGGCAGCATGTCTGTGCAGCGGCGGAGAAATCTTCTTAAGGGAAGCACCATGCGAACAGNTGACAGCCGTCATAGAGGCGGCGGCCGGTATGGGAGCCAAAATCAATGAAAGCNCGGAAGGCATACAGATTGCTTGTAAAAATAGAAGAAAAATGATTCCGGAACTTAAGACAGATTCTTATCCGGGCTTTCCTACCGATTTGCAGTCGGCATTTCTTGTAGCAATGACGCTTGCCGAGGGCAGCGGCAGTNTAGAAGAGACTATTTTTGAAAACAGATTCCGTATNGTGCCTGAACTTAAGAAAATGGGNGCGGGGATTACCTGTAAAGGCAATATGCTTTTCNTAGAAGGNCAAAANAAGCTTAAAGGAGCAANNTTAACGGCTAAAGAGCTGCGGGGCGGGGCNGCTCTGGTACTTGCAGGCAGCGCNGCGGAAGGTATGAGCATTGTGNAGAACAGGNAGTATATTGAGAGAGGCTATGAAAATATATGTCAGGATTTAGCAGCGCTTGGAGTCGAATGTAAAGCAATCAATTAGTTTTAAATATGTGGAAAAAGTATGGGAAGAGCAGAGAAAANGCCTCCGTACATGAGGCTTATCAAAAATAATACGGCAAAAAATGAGCAGAAGGAACAGAAAGTCCGTTTTGGAAGAATGCAAAGAATTGCTGTTCTTTCTGCGATTGGCTGCCTGATTCTTGTTGCGGTTATTGCAGGATATATTTATATTATGGATAATTATACCATTACTACAGTATATGTGGACGGAAACACACACTATACCGATGCGGAAATAATAGATATGGTTATGAACGGAAAATACGACCATAACTCTATTTTGCTTGCTTTAAAATACCGTGATAAGAATATTGCAGACATTCCGTTCATTGAAACAATGGATGTGGACATAGAAGCTAAGGACACGGTCAGGATAACTGTATATGAAAAAGCCGTGGCAGGCTGTGTGGCATACCTGGGGAGATATATATATTTTGATAAAGACGGCATTGTAGTGGAAACTTCCGAAGAAGCAACGCCGGGTATTCCACAGGTGACGGGACTTTCGTTTGACTATGTAATGCTGCATGAAACGCTGCCGGTTGAAAATCAGGAGGTTTTTAAAGATATTTTAAATATTACGCAGCTGCTTGATAAGTATTCAATGACAGTGGACAAGATATATTTTTCGTCGGATTATCAGGTGACGCTAATATTTGATGAAGTGAAAGTAGCAATGGGAGACAGCAATGATATTGACGAGAAAATCATGAAATTGCAGTATATGCTNCCGGATTTGGAGGGAAAGAGCGGAACGCTGAATATGAGAGAATATACAGAAGATACTACAATGATAAGCTTTGAGCAGAATTAGTCTGGAAAAAAATAGAAAAGTTAGAAATTCGTAAAATTGGGGTTGCTAAATTGAAAAAATAATTATATGATAATCTATATGAGTTTATTTTTGTTATTGAAGGAGGTACTACCTTGCTTGAGATTAAGACAAACGATGCTGAATCTGCCGCTAAGATAATAGTAGTTGGTGTTGGCGGGGCAGGTAATAATGCTGTTAATAGAATGATTGATGAAAGTATAGACGGTGTTGATTTTATTGGTATCAATACCGATAAACAGGCTTTACAGCTTTGTAAAGCCCCTAAATTGTTACAGATAGGCGAGAAGCTTACTAAAGGTCTGGGAGCCGGAGCAAAGCCGGAAGTTGGTGAGAAGGCGGCTGAGGAGAGCGAAGAAGAGATTGCTGCNGCTTTAAAGGGTGCGGATATGGTGTTCGTAACCTGTGGAATGGGCGGCGGAACCGGTACAGGAGCGGCTCCGGTGGTAGCGAAACTGGCTAAGGACATGGGTATCCTGACAGTTGGAGTTGTTACCAAGCCGTTCAGATTTGAAGCCAAAGTCCGTATGGTNAATGCTTTAAGCGGTATTGATAAAATAAAAGATAATGTTGATACATTGATTGTTATTCCTAATGATAAGTTATTGGAAATCGTCGATAGAAGGACAACCATGCCGGATGCCCTGAAAAAAGCGGATGAAGTGCTGCAGCAGGCAGTACAGGGTATTACTGATCTGATTAATCTGCCCGCAGTCATCAACCTTGACTTTGCCGATGTACAGACNGTTATGAAGGACAAGGGTATTGCACACATCGGAATCGGAAGCGGTAAAGGAGATGACAAGGCGAGTCAGGCTGTCAAAATGGCGGTGGAAAGTCCGTTGCTTGAGACGACTATTTCGGGCGCAACTGATGTAATCATCAATGTATCCGGAGATATCAGCCTCTCGGATGCTGATGCGGCGGCTAACTATGTCAAGGAATTAACCGGAGACGATATTAACTGTATATTCGGAGCTATGTATGANGAGAGCATGACGGATACCTGTAATGTTACGATTATCGCTACCGGTATTGAAGAAAAGCCTAACCAGATGAAAGGTTTAGGAGGGCTGGGCTTTAAATCCGCATACATAACNCCGACNTCATTACAGAGTAAGGGNGGNGCAGTGACAGGCGCCGGACATGCGGCATTTAATGCAGCAAATCTCGGAGTCAGACCATCGGGAGCTGCTTCNGAAGCAGGAACGCAGGNGGCAGGTGCACAGGCAGCACNGGGCAAAATGCTCACGGGNATTAATAAAACCGCTGATATAAGAAGCTCCGTTGAGGANAAATCATTAAAGATTCCCGACTTCTTACAACGTAAATAAAATACATANTTTTATTCATGGAATCGAGTGCTTTNTAGCACTCGATTTTTTGTCGTAAATAGGCAGAAAATATTCTGGAAATCCTTTCTGAATTTGACAAAATAATCAAGCTGTCTTTCGTATAATTAAGCAGAAAACAGGAGGTGGATAGTGTATTACAAATTATATATTGACAGTGTATTTTTCATTCAATTAGTAATGAATATGTATCTGCTATCAATAACAGGTAAATTTCTGAAATGTACTGCCACGCATGGAAGAATTTTTCTGACCGCCTTATTGGGAGCCGGTATGATGTGTATNGTCATATTGCTTCCCATCTTTAATCTGAGAATAAGGCTGTTTATTGGAGTGATACCTGTCAGTATGGTAATGATTAGCGCCGCTTTTNGGCTGCGGTCATTCAAACTTATAATGAAAAGCAGTATGGTAATGGCAGTATGCGGGCTTTTTTTCGGAAGTGCNGTATTATGGCTTACCAGACAACTTGCATNGATTAAGCATTTTGGCTACAACATTNGCACATTTGCATTTTTTGGATTCTTTGGCTATGGTTTCATACGGTTTCTGATACGGAAGCTGTATGAGGNAAAGANGGATGAGCTGAAAAAAATACGGATTCCTACAGGAAAAGGAAACATCTGTCTTACGGCTCTGTTTGATACGGGAAATCACCTNTCTGAACCCGTAAGCGGAGCTCCCGTATGTATAGTCAGCAATAGTGCGGCTGCGNTGCTTAATGACTGCTTNATGCCACAGAAATATCATGCAATCCCTTATCGAAGCATAGGCAGGAAGGCGGGGATTTTAGACGCTTATGAAATTCCTGANCTTGTAATCGAAGATACATATAGGGAAATCAGGTGCAGACGGGTTATCATTGCAATTTGTAATACGGAAATATCAAAAGATAGTATATATCAGATGATATTACACCCGAAACTAATGGAAAACTAGGAGGAAGTGAAATGGTATTTAAAGTGGCAATTCCCGGCAAAGTGCAATTTAAAATGGTGCGTAAGGATACCAGATTCCTTATACATAAGCAGGGAGACATACATTACATAGGCGGTGCGGAGGTGCTTCCGCCGCCGTTGGAGGTAGATAAGGAAAATGAAATTATAGGAGATTTGGGAACAGAATATGAAGACGAGGCAAAAGCCCTTTTGATTGAGCACAATCTGCGGCTTGTCGTATACATAGCCAAAAAGTTTGACAACACAGGAGTGGGCGTGGAGGATTTGATTTCCATAGGTACAATTGGCTTGATAAAATCCATCAATACATTTAATCCGGAGAAAAATATCAAGCTGGCGACCTATGCATCACGCTGTATAGAAAATGAAATTCTGATGTACTTAAGAAGAAACAGTAAGCATAAGATGGAGGTTTCCATTGATGAACCTTTAAACGTGGACTGGGATGGAAATGAATTGCTGCTGTCCGATATTCTCGGAACTGACGAGGATGTCATTTATCAGGGCATTGAGAATGAAGTGGAAAGAAAGCTTTTGATTAAAGCAATTTCCAAGCTGTCCGACAGGGAACAGACTATTATCAGATTGCGCTTCGGACTTGGAAACGCGGATGGCAAGGAGCTGACCCAGAAAGAGGTAGCGGAATTGTTAGGTATATCACAGTCTTATATTTCCAGATTGGAAAAAAAGATTATGCGCAGGCTGAAAAAAGAAATCATGCGGGAAACCTAAAGTATAATAAGGAATAATAAAAGCAGTCGGATATTGACATATATTCGATTGCTTTTTATTCATGGAAAAAGTATAATAGAAAAAAGATATCATGATGGGGTATGCAAATGAAAAATACAATTTTAATCGTTGATGATGACAGGATAAACCTTGTGATGGCGCAGAACCTTTTACAGAAAGAGTATAAAGTAGTTGGCGTTAATTCGGGAAAGCAGGCGTTTAAATATTTGGAGAAATACACTCCGGATTTGATTCTGCTGGATATTTTTATGCCGGAAATAGGCGGTTTCGAGGTTATGAAAAAACTGCAGGAACACAAGGAATGGAGCAAAATACCTGTCATTTTTCTGACAGCTGACAGAAAGCCGGAGACAGAGACGGAATGCTTCAAACTAGGCGCAAATGATTTTATTGCCAAGCCTTTTGAGCCAATGGTTATGCTGAACCGCGTACGTCGTACTATAGAACTGGAAGGGTATAGGCAGGACTTACAGAAAAGACTGGATGAGAAGACCAGAGAAGTTGAACTTGTAACTATAGAGGCAATTACGACAGTAGCCAATACGATTGATGCCAAGGATGACTATACAAGAGGGCATTCTTTCAGGGTGGCTGCCTATTCTGAGGAACTTGCGAAGAAACTGGGCTGGTCTGAGGAAGAGGTGCGGAATATTCATTATGTTGCATTGCTTCATGATATCGGTAAAATAGGAGTGCCGGATTCCGTTCTTAATAAACCTTTTAAGCTGACTGATGTTGAGTTTGCGATGATTAAGAACCACACGCTGGTAGGCGCTGAAATACTGAAAGATATAAGGATGTTTCCAAATATCAGCGTCGGAGCAAAATACCATCATGAAAGATATGACGGAAAAGGCTATCCGGAAGGACTGAAAGGCGAGGAAATTCCTATTGTCGCAAGGATTATCGGAATAGTGGATTCGTATGATGCAATGACCAGCAACCGCGTATACAGGAAGCGGCTGCGGGATGAAATAGTAAAGGAAGAGCTGACTAAAGGAAAAGGAACGCAGTTTGACCCACATCTGGTAGATTTATTTATGGAGCTGATAGAGGAAGGAACGCTGCATCAGAATATTAATGAAAAGGATGCGGTTCTTCCACTGTTCGACAGTAATAAAATTTATGATGGCGTTACTATGGAAGAAATCGGACTGGAAACCAAGTTGGATTATCTGACAGGGCTTCTTGGCAGGGAACAGGGAGAAAAAGAGATTTCCGAAAGTCTGCGCAGCGGAAGAGGCTGTGTCATGATGATGGATTTGGATCACTTTAGAGAGATAAATGAGACTTATGGACATCTTGCCGGAGACTATGTACTTAAGATGACGGCTGATGCCTTAAAAGATGTCTGTAAAAACGATATTATATGCAGAATGGGCGGGGATGAATTCTTATATTATGCGGGAGGCATTACCACGCAGGAAGACGCGTCAAATAAGGCTGAGCAGATATTAAATGCGTTCAGAAGGAAGAAGGAAGAAATTAATATTATGCAGGAACTTTCTCTCTCTATCGGTATCAGCCTGTTTGGCATGGATGGCGGAGAATATGCGGAATTGGTAAGAAAGGCGGATAAGGCATTATATCATGTAAAGCAGAGCGATAATGCTGAACATTATCTTTTCTATCAGAGCGCAAACATGACAAAGACGCTGGAGCAGTCAAAGGCGGATCTGGACAGACTGGTAAATATGGTAGAAAACAGACAGTCTTATAAGGGTGCGTTTCAGGTTGACTATGGTGAGTTTGAACGTATATATGATTTTGTGCAGCATTTTTCGCAGAGGAACAATCAGGAAGTGCAGCTGATTCTGTTCACCCTGTTTTCTTCGGATGGCAGCGACATCAGACTGGAGCAGATGGAGCTTGCCATGCAGTGCATGGAGCAGGCGATAATGAAATCCCTGCGCGGCGTGGATGTAGGCACCAGATACAGCAGCTTCCAGTTTTTGGTGGTACTGGTGGGAACGGAAAAAGACAATATCCGCATCGTAACCGAGAGAATCATTCAGAATTATTTCAAGCTGTATGGCAACAGAGATATCACGATATCCTATGATGTCGCGAACCTGAACCATGAAGATGACACTGTGAAGTAGGTTTGATTTATCTTAGTTTGTGGAAACATAGCCTTTATATACATATCCTTTAGTGCCGTCTTCAAGAAGGATGATATACCAATTGCCATAATCCGCCAAGCCGAGATATTCATAGGTTTCTTCGGCTTTGGCGACTTTAATGACATTGCTGTTATCCGTGTCCGGGTTATCGCGTACGTTTACATCGCTTACTATGGTCAGAGTTCCTAAAGTCGGTTCCTGTGTTTCAGTAATTTGTACGGGTTCTTCCTCGACATATGTATCAGGCAGAGTGTTATCAACCTCAACGTCAGTACTTTCTGTTTCTATACCCTGCAATACATTATTATTCACATTGTTATTATTATTTCCTTTGGTCAGATTAATAACCAATACAAAAATTATGGAAGCTGCAACAGTTAAAATCAAAAGGGCAGTTGTAGTTGACATGACTGTCATAATATCATATCCGGGTTTCTTTTTCTCTTTACTGTATGTATCGTGTCTGTTTTCCGTTTTTTTAGAATCTATATTATCGGCCTTCCATCCGCATTTGCCGCAGAACTGGTCTGCGTCGGGGATATCGGCTCCGCAATTCATGCATTTCATGGGGTGTACCTCTTATGTTTCAATAATAGATAATTGCAAAACTCTATTTCAATAGCCAGAACTTGGACTAAATAAACAAAAATGGGGCGTCTCTGCTCCGCAATGAGCCACATTTTTGTTCATTTTGTTAAAGTTCGTGACCAGTAACAATAGTTTCATAATTCTGTACCGCTATGCCGTTAAGTAGTTCTTCATGGTTTTTAATGCATTTTTTTCAAGGCGTGAGACCTGTGCCTGCGAAATACCTATTTTATCAGCAACTTCCATCTGGGTTTTGCCCTCAAAGAAACGCAGAGTGATAATTTCATGCTCCCGTTCCGTAAGCTTTTTCATTGCCTCGCTTAAGGATATATGCTCGACCCACACTTCTTCCTTGTTCTTTTTATCGCTTATCTGGTCCATGACATAGAGCGTATCGCCGCCATCGGTATAAATAGGCTCATACAGACTCATGGGACTTTGAATGGCGTCCAGCGCATAAACGATATCTTCCTGGGAAATACCGATTTCCTGGGAAATCTCATTGATCGTGGGTTCCTGCGAGTTTTTTCGCATCAGATTTTCCTTGGCATAGATTGCCTTATATGCAGTATCTTTAAGGGAACGTGAAACCCGGATGCTGTTGGAATCTCTGAGATAACGCCTGATTTCACCGATTATCATAGGCACGGCATATGTGGAAAATTTAACATTCAGGCTGCAGTCAAAATTATCAATCGCTTTAATCAAACCGATACAGCCTATTTGGAAAAGGTCGTCAACATTTTCAGTACTGGAATGGAAGCGCTTAATGACGCTTAATACAAGACGCAGGTTGCCTTTAATATATTCTTTTCTGGCGTTTTCATCACCGTCTTCAATTTTTCGGAAAAGCTCCTCTTTTTCCTCATTTTTCAATAATGGAAGCTTAGCCGTATTGACACCGCAGATTTCAACTTTTCCCTGAACCATTATACTTTCTCCATCCTTTTTAGTTTGATTTTCTCTTTCTTAAAGGATGTGCGAAAGTGGATTATTTATTCATAAATATGGCGGAAAAGTTTTCCAGATGATTATGTTATGATAAAAGTATACCACAATATAGGTGGTTAGTCTATTCGAACAATAACCAGACTTTCTGTTAAAAATGTAAAAATATTTTCTGATTCTGACATAGTCTTTCTAAATTAATGAACTTATACTTAATTTACTCAACTATTTTATTTAAGAAAGGGCTATAGTGATGAAAAACTATTTTCAAGTCGTTAAATTAATGTTTACTGTCGATAAAAAGCTGTTTGGCAAATGTATATTTGTTGTACTCATCCTTTTAGGCTTAGAGTCAGCACTTCCTTTTTATATGGAATGGATGATCGACCGGACGGAAGTCCAGAAGAGTATACCGTTTTTCGCAGGGTATGTTGCGATTTTTGTTTTGGCTTATTTGGTAATATGCATGCTGGGGGCGCTTCGAACGGAGTTGTACGACCGTGTGGGAAGACATATTTTGTGGACAACAAGAGAAAAGATTTATCAAGTACTATGGGGGAGCGGCTATTCTTCTTTTGTTCGTGACAATAAAGAAAAACTAAAATTTATTCTCACTACTGAAAC
>JAAUZS010000080.1 GCA_014804495.1 Lachnospiraceae bacterium | reverse complement strand
TTGATTATAAAATAAGTATATAATAAACAAAAATGAATAAGGAAAAACATGTCATATAAACCATATAACAAACCATGTAAAATATGCGGTTCTACAAATCAAGTTTTTTTGATGATGAAGATAGAAAATCAATATTTTGCAAAAATTGTAAACACTATGAAGACATTTATGCAAGTGAAGAACTAAAACAACTTTGGGAAAATGAAGCAAATGAAAAAGAGCAAGCAGAAATAAATACTAAAATGCAAGCGGACGTTAATGTTCCCAAATGCCCAACATGTCAATCTGTTAATATAAAAAAGATTTCTGTTACTTCAAAAGTTACAAATATAGCATTATTTGGATTGTTTGGAACTAAGAGGTATAAAATTTTCCACTGTAATAATTGTGGGTATGAATGGTAGAATTAAATAATCAAAAGAACCGCTTCATTTCTTAAAATTAATTGATATTTATTTTTGAACTATATTTTATCGTTTCCATATCCAACTACCACATTAGATATGAAAGATTTACACTTCTTATCTATATAAAATAGGAGAGTAGTTACACTCTTTAGTTTTGCCCAGAATATACCATGTTGAATTGAAAATTCCAACTGCCCATTGTATTCGTTGAACATTCCTAGAAATAAGCGTCTTTACTAGGCTTTGCTGCGGATACTATATAATATACAAATTTATTACTATACCTACTTACTTTCGCACAAGGTTCTCTATTTAATCACAAGACTTTAAAAATAGAGTAGTATCTGTATACGTTTAATCCGTCCCCGCAGTATCAGGCATTTACTTACATCACGTTAAAAACTTCACCAATATATTATATATTGGTTACAAAACCGTGAAAGCTACATATCCTCGATATAATATCTTGTTCCATGTTGCCATGCTATATGTAGAGTGGACACACTGGCGTTTAAGATAATCCACGTTTTTAAATATGCCGAATATACCTGCACCGAGCCCAACAGTTAATAAAGGACTAATGCTATTAACTACCGAAAGAAGTCCGTTTAAACCATTAATAGCAGTAATAATAGCATCAGAATCCGCAATATTCTCAACAGTATCGGTCCATGTATTAGACAGACGGTTCAGGGAGCCTTCCCATGAATTTGCTATCTGTTCTGCTTCAGCTGCCATTGAGCCGGTTCCGTCAGTATATTGCTGCAGCATTGTTTCGTATGTTGACCACCGGCGGAGCAGGGCGTCTAATTGTGCAGCATTTGATTGACTGCCGACAGAACTGAGAAGATTGGCTCCGCGAATATCTGTTTCTTCAAGTTTGCTATACTCAACAGATAATTCTTTCAGTACCTCCATCGGATCACGAAGAGAGAGTACGCCATTCTTGGTCTCTTTTAACTGCACATTCAGCGCATTACAGGCGGCTTCGTATTTAGCCAGACCTTCAGCATCAATCCCTTCTTCTTCGTCAGTTACCTGTCTGATATTAAGTAGGATTGCCTTGAATGCTTTTGCGGCTTCTGAACCGCTCTGCTGAGTAGCTGCGATCATTGTAGCTAAGGCAGCGGTCGCTTCATCAGCGTCAACGCCGAAAGAAGCGGCAGCAGAACCAACAGCAGACATACTTTCTGCGAGTTCTGTCATGTTTACGGAATTATGGTTTGTGATATTGTTACTGCCATCTAAGATTTCCGTCAGCTTTTCAACAGAACCACCCAGTTTATAAGCCTTATCTGCTGCAAAAATGTATTGATTGGCAAGCTCGGCAGTCATATCACCTGCACTTTGCGCTGCTACGGATAATTCAGCGATTCCTTCTGCATTATCATAACCGGCACGTGAGGCCTCCTTCACGCCGGAGAGATAATCTTTAGTGCTTTTACCGTATTTACTTGCAATATCGAATGAATTATTTCCGATTTTATCTAAATCAGACTTGGAAAGCTTATCATTGGACCTGCTGATTTCTGTTAATAAAGTATTGATTTCTTTTAGTTCTGAAACTGCATCTTTGGTTTTTGAAATCAGGAAAGTAACAGCAGAACCGGCTGAAAAATATTTCATAAAGCCCTGAGCAGCTTCCGACATCTGTTTATTAAGTGAAGCGCTGAGTCTTTCTATACCACGCATAGAGTTCTCGGTACTCTTCATGTCATCAGAAATTGTTCCGGTTACTTTGACCTGCTTTATTTGATTTTGCACTTTCTTCATATCTGCATTAATTTGTTTGACTGTCTTGGGTATATCTAAACCCAGTACAATCTTTCCATCATAATTGGCCAATTTATCACCGCCCTTTATTCTTTTCACTGATTATTTCTGTCAGCTTACTGATAAATTCCTCGCGTAACTCCTCCGCAGGAACATCCTTTAATGCAACATACATTTTCTGCAGCAGTTCTACTAATTCCTTTTGGTTTTCAATAAGAGCAGCAATAGTACCATAAACTATGGCGCGTATTTTCCACTCGTTTTTCTTCATTTTAAAAAAATTTATCATAGATGGTTTACTCCTTAAGTTTATAGTCTGATTAATTCTAAAATCCTTCTTTTAATTTCTGTTTATATGCGTCATTGATTATTTCCATAGATATCTCAACTTCACCGTTTTCTAAGTTATTCTCTTTTAGGATTCTTTCGTACTTTTCATATATATGAATGCAGTGAGTGAAGCTATCCTTATTGCAGGGTTTTCCTTCGGAAACGTTTGTAGCAAAGTTATTGATTTCCCAGCGCATATCATCAATTTCCTTATCCACGAACATCTGAGTAAGCTTCTTGATATCTGCGGAAATCTCTTCATCACGTCTGTCAGAACGCTCAACATCTTTTTTGTGTTCTTTCTGCAGTTCAGTAAGTCCCTGTGAAGTCCGGATTAAAAGTTCGTGTTCCCTGCGCTGGCTTCGCATCCATTTAGTTTCCAGCCCCAGTTTGTCAACAACCCATTCAAAGAGAGAAACAATTACTTTGATTCCGATAAGGATTGCAAATACTGCAATAAACACATATGAAAAATCTATTTTTGTTAATTCTGCAATTTCGTTCATTGTACCTTACCTTCAGCTTCAGCAGCATAATCTCCATAAATAATATTCATATCAACATTTCCGGCTATACCATCGACAGAGCCTTTGGATGAATACTGCCATATAACTTCACCTACATTGGGTTTTAAGCTGTCCTTTACAATACCGGTATCCTGTGCGGGATATCTTGCAATCCAGAACTTACAGCTCAGATTTAGAAGTTCGGCGGCATTATATACATTTTTATACCAGTCAAGATTAGAATATATATTGCATACATATCCTGATGCTCTACAAGTATCTATATATGTTTTGGCAATAGAAGTTATTTTATCTTTNCCNAGTTTTCGCTGNTCAGACCACTCTAAGTCNAGCCANATATNTATTTTTTTNCCATTCAGNTTTTNGAGCATATTNATAGCATCATTTTTNGCTGTTTCTTCNNTGAGTGCATAAGAAANCTGGTANACGCCGATTATTTTTATTCCGTTTTGAATTGCATTANTGTAATTTCTTTCAAANGCAGAATCCAGACTTCCGTTTTTGATTACNCCTCTTAAAATNGCGTAATTTATGCCGGACTGNTTTACCCNTTTCCAGTCAATATTTCCCTGATAACTTGAAACGTCTATNGCTGTCNGGGTATTACCTGAAATGTAATTATCATATTTAGGTCTTCCGTATCCNGCGATATTTGCATAAGANAATGAATANGATTTTTTACAGACGCCNCCGCCGTTTGCAATTAATCTGTTTGCTCCNGATGTATTTCCCTCGATAGTATATACTTTTTGTGAATCNACATTNTANACGATTCCGGTGTGGCATATTCTTGATGAATTTTTGAAGAAAATAATATCTCCAACNATAGGATTGGAAGTATNCCATTGGTTCANNTTTTTAAAATACTGNGCNGAAGTNGGNGTGTATGCNGACCAACCGCCAAGTANTTCTTTTGCTTTTTCTTTNCCGAANGCTTTCAGNAAACACCAGTCCACNAACATGTCNCACCATGCAACNCCGTTAGNGTATGGNGAGCCTATTTCNTTTATAAGGTCTTGTCCGTATTTTGTCCANTTATTAGAACCGGCATTGGCAGTCTTACTATCTAACTGAGATTTTGTTTTTTTCTCAAGATATCCNACTTCGTTTTCTGCTNTTTTNAGCAANTTNTCTAAAGACATATAATCACATCCTTACTGTTTCTTTANCATATTTACAGATGATTCAATNTTAAACTGCAGCCACTTATCAAAGGACCCNTATANTTCATTAATTGCCTTTCTTGGNTTCTTCGGANATAGTCATTAAGGCAGCCTCATAAGCTTTTTGTTTNGCAGCTTCCCANGTTTCTTNNGTAAATTCATTTTTGGCNTTTAACGTATCNACAAATGTCTGNTTCACATATAAGACAGCGTCCATAACATCTGATAGAGCNTCTTTTACNAGATTACTTGCATTTTCATTTTTAGTTGNTTCTTCAATAATAGTNCTTTCTTTGATTTTTGCTTTNATGAGATTAACTNCATAAGCAGCAATCACNGGTAAAATAGTTGTTAAAACAATATATAGACAATAATTTAANATTTCTGAAAATTCCATANTTCCTNCTAACCGGCTATGTATCATACCTTTTNCAACCCAATNGTAAAAAAATAGGGTTATAGCNATAAAAATATATTGTGTATGGCTATAACCCTGTAATAANTACAATACACAATATCCNTATTNGGTTTTATTATTTCTGATTTCTTGTTNTGTTTCTGCAAACTCTGATGTTNTGTCATGCGTATGATTTAATGATTCACGATATGAAATTGTGTCATTAATNTATTTTGCAGCGCATTCTCTTGAACACGCAAAATTNCGCCANCTGAAAATATCAGCATGGGACTGACAATATGAACATGGCTCAAAAAGTTTTCCACATACGCGACAAGGGATTTTCTTTTTTTNTGTCATTTCAGCCTCTTANTCAAAGAGTACNAAATCCCAGAGATCGCTCTTACCTGTACACANATTAGGCATNGAAGTAAATTCAAAACCAAGTGTGGCAGGCTCAGAACCACCGGTAATATCAAAAGTACCGTTAAAATCAGCTCTGNCAATAATGAACTGTCCATGGAANAGATTNTCACAAGCATCCCGGCAGGTNACATCTATGAANAACTGCAATGTCTTACTGTAATTNTCCGCATTATTGGAAATTTTCTTACCNGTGACATTGGCGTCATAAAATGCAATTACTTCGGTGCCATCNGCTANGTCGCCNTCGNNGAANNTTATTTCTTTNGTTTCAGGNTNATAAGAAAANTCNCCGGCAGNAGGTTCGGCANTTGTCTGAGTTAATTTNTTCCCNCCGGAAATATATGCATTNTTTGCATCTCTNACATAAACNGTTCCAATTTCGTTACCTGCNGTACCGACAGCANCTTCAGTAGTAACTCCCTTATTGGAAGATACTGTAATTGTATCTGTGTATCTGATAGTATGTTCACCATCTTCAACTTCAGCGCCGAGCATTGCAGCCAAAGCGCCGCCGGATAACATTCCGTTAGTTCCCTTACCTGTAACTTTCTTGTTCTTTTTCAAAGAGCTGATAATCCTGCCGCCTTTACCGGTAATATCGCTTTTTTCCTCTTCATGAGATAATGTGAAATCACTCAGCTCATCAAGAATCATATCCAGACTTCCGTTTGTTCTGTCAAACCCGGTAAGCTGGTCATAAGATGTGATTGTAAACTTATCAATATTCATTGATTTTCCTCCTGTTTTTGTTTTTTTATATTAAAAAAAGACCAAATATGGTCTTATTTTTAGAATAATTAGTTGTTTGGTATCCAGAACAGAGCATCTTTGCTGCTCAATTTGGATGTATCAACAGTGCCGGCGTATACTCCAATCATTGTATTATCAAAATATATTTTGTGTTGTATCTGTTTAAAACTTTGATTAAATCTATATATAGATAAATTCATGCACGAATCATAATCATATGGGAACTCGCTTGCATTAACCAGCGCTATTACTATCTTTTCCAAATATGGTTCATAAGGCTTTTTAGAATTACGTTTTTGCTTTTTACGTTCTTTTTCTATAAGATATTTCCGCGCGGACTCATTTCCAGGTTTATATTTTGCTTTTTCAAATAAATTTATTTTTCTGATAATATCAACCAGGTTATTATATACTTTTTCATCAATCGCTATATTATTATTTGGGCTGTATATAAATTCTTTTTGATTATCATCTCTGTATACGGCAAAATCGGAAACTGCCAAATCTCCAAATAATATAGATAAATCCGATTGTGAATATATAGGAAATAACATCTTAAACAAATCATAATCGGTTATTGTCGTAAAATCTATTCCCATATCATCCAGCTGAACCATATATTGAAATGGTGTAGCAGTGAGAGATGAGACAATACTGTAATAGGAAGATTCATCTTCTAATATTTCTCTGACGGTAGGAATCCTTATATTTAATTTTGTGTCCGGGATGGCAACAGAAGATATATTAAGATAACTTTTTCTGCTTTCCATTATAAACTCACCTCTTGTTAAAATATCCGTTTAATTTTCTGTTATAATATCTGGTTATTTTTGGCTTTACCCATATTTTGGGTTTGCAGATTATATCATCATATGTATGAATTTCTTTTTCGGGAATATAATTACATTCCAAACTTAATCCATCCATTATTTTAACTATTGTATTTTCAGCTGGTGTAGTAGAAGATAAGTAATCGAAGACAACACTCTCTGCCGATTTTAAGATATTTCGGACTACAGCTGCATCTATATCCTCTTTAGCCGCTATTAGGTTTACTAAATTTTCCTGCGTAATAATCAAATGTCTTTATACCTCCATATTTAAGCTCCGATATGCTTAATCCCATATTGACACAAAACTTAGTCCATTATGAATGGATTAATATATTTCATGTTTACTTTTTTAACCCATAAATAATGGACTGATTGTATACCTTTCACATATCGTTACATTTTTTGTTTCTGAACTTTTGAACCCTTAATCGTGTTTTTTCTTTTTTATAAAATATATTGCATTCTTCACATCTTACGGATTTTGATTCCGCCGGAACCTCAATCCACTTACCACAATCAACACACTGGATATATTTTGTATTTTTGAATTCCTTCCTATCTTTTAAATTCTTTTCAATATTATTGACAACATACTGGCCATAACAAAACCACAATAATTGTTTATATCTTTTATCCNTTCCATATAAATATTCTACCAGCATATCTGAAACNGTTTCATCAGAATANCCGAACTTGCNGAATTNTTCTCTGAGTTTACAGGCTATATANCGTAAATTATCCTGNTACTCATCTTTCATGTTNANCATNTAACGNTATTGCTTATTTAANTCACCATATAAGTCAGANACTTCTTTACTGCAAATGATTTTTTTGTTGGACATCATAATTTTATAATCAATCNGNNCNAGTTTTAANCCTCTGGTATTTATGGGTTTGTTNGGTATTCTGTCANAAATCTTATTTACAAAACTNCCGTTGCGTTTNTTTACTTGTGATTTTTCTTTNTCCTTTGCATATTCAAAGAAAGCCGGTAATTTNCAGTTTGTGTATTTTGAAACGACTGCNCTNAACCATTCTGCTCTTTCGGGCATATATAATGTTTTAGCTGCNTCTATACAGAANTTATTNTCCATACATAGNAGTTTTACNACATCAATAGCTTCNTGCTTTTCTTNATCAGANCCATCTGNAAATACGTCATTATTCCATATTTTAGAAATATCATTACTGTATTGACCGATANTTCCGGTTGTAAACGCCTTGTTCAGACCGGCATAGATTGTTTTGGCATTAAGNTCAGTAGGNTCTGACATTCGCATATTATAATAAAGNGGNACAATGTCATTCATGTTACGTTCCGCTATTCTGACCAAATCTTTTTCTGCTACAACAAGTGACTTATCACCATCAACNTCAAATTGAAGAATNTTACTTATTAAATCATGTGTACTTGTGTAAACNGCGTTGGTAATAAACCATTCCTTTATTTGGTCCGTTCGTTCACNATANGCTTCATTTGCAGTATTAAATCTGACAGCGTGCTCTTTATACAGATGNGGNCTTCTTAAACAATCCAATTTATCATAACATTTGAATAGCCGACAGAATACTTCTTTATCGTTCAGTAAGCCTTTGGGATTTTCAANATGCCCAAACCAATATTCGCAGGCNGCAAAAAAATCCGGCAGCAAGAAAGTATATTTTCCGGTAACTTCAAGTTTTCCGCTGCGATATTTTTTTAANAGNCTGTTTTTANCATCNCGAATAACATCTTTTGCATATGTATCNNTCAATAAAGNCGGATATANTTTGACTGANTTTTGAAAAGGNGTCATATGNGTGTTATATGGCGTAATNCCAAGNATTTCCATCATGGTTTCTTTGGAATTACAAATATTNCTAAGCCGTTCTGCCGATTTTTGTGTNAGCAGATCAATTTCTTCGTCTGTAATGTCTGTAAGAGTCTGAAGCATCTGATAGTTTATNTTTGCATTTTTAATTCTGTCTTCTTCAACATTACATTTNCCGGCACTGCAATGATATTTNTTGAANTTNTCTTTATACTCATCCCAAGAGTCATAATATTTCCACATTTTAAACTGACTTTTAGTAAANATAATTTGAATATCTTCTTTGATAACATCGTGTTTTTTACCATATATGTCNGCGATAATAGGAGAGCANTTATTGNATTCAATAAANCGCTTAAAGTCAAATACNCCTAATAANCCCTTTATCCATGGAGCNCGAAACATAAAATTCTTNGNTGAAACGGAAGGCAGTATCATTCCGGCNCCATCGGTATGAGGAANNGGNACATAATCTGTTNTTCTTGTAATTGAATAATCTGTTTCGTCTACGAAGTCAAAAGTNCCATATACATTTGTTTCAAAATCATNAATTACAATNGACTTATTAATATCAAAATCCTTCCACTCATCAGTTGCAGAATTNGTCAGAGCCATATAAGCTAAATGNTTATTGACNTTNTTTCCGCCTTTGGAATTNATTTTATCTATTGTCAGACCACACNTAACNGTCTTTTCAATTTTATTCCATACNGATTCTTTGATAAATATNGCTTTTTTNTTACGGATCTGTCCGGCTGAGGANGTGTAATACNTATATTTNTCNCCTTTANATATAAANCCGTNAAAAGATATATCCTTAAATACATCAAAATANTATACNTGGACTATTATCAAAGAGTCGGTTAANTCATCCTGTTTAATNCCAATGGTTCNNCTNAGNGCAGAATCAAATANNGATATTACATTCGTATCGTTTAAACTATCTTCCTTAATAATACGGATATGNTCCNGNCCNTTTGTTAATTCATTNTGATTAACNTTNTTGGATAGNAGAGTAAGCAATTTTTCTTTTGATTGNTTTGATTTTTCTCTTTTATGCTTAATNAATTCTANCCAATGTAAATATTCTGAAACAGTATCAGATGAGCCGTTAATAATGGCAATCTCTTCAATTTTGCCGTTTTTCAAGTTCTTGATATCATCATTTAAGTAACCAAAGTCTTTTAACTTCTCTTCAATTTCGGGAAGTTTGTTATTAACATAGTTCCGTTCCCTGCGATATTTGCAATTCATATCATGCAAATATCTCTCGTGATTACTATAAAAATGTCCGGTATCAACAGAATATAAGTTGTATTGTTTGTCAAGCAATTTTTCCGCCTCCTTATATCATCAGTTTTTTTTACTTTCAATATTCTTTCTGCATTGCTCATCAAATTTTTGGTCTTGTGCAATTCGGCTTGCTATAGTAGAACCATAAATATTATTTTTACCTCTATAATCAGTATTGAAATCTGAATTGTAGACATACCCTCCGAATTGATTGTGGTATTTTTTGTAATTTTGTGTTGTATTTACTTTTTTCATATGCTGTTTAATTTCTCTCCTTTCCTTATAATGAAAATCTGTTTGCTGTTATTAAATTCATAATTGTGTATCCCTTTTGAAGTGAGGATATTGGTTGATGATGTGTGGTGGTAATATATATTTCTACATTTGCTCATTGTTTTATTAGTAAAATTTGCAAACATACGTTCGATTTTTGCATTGACATAATCGAACACATGTTCTATACTTGTTTTTACAAGAAAGGGGGAATACCAATGGAACAGATATTAATTAAGTATTACGAAAATAACGCAAAGAAACTTCATAAGACAGTTGATAAGATTTTATTAAAATTCGGTGGTTTATTGGAGAAGGATGTAGATGATTTTTATTCACTTGCCAATGAAGTATTCGTTGACGCTATGAAACGATATGATGATTCACAGTCATTTGATGCTTTTTTGTATTCATGCTTATTGAATAGAATCAAAACGGAAATGACGAGAAGAAACCGTGAAAAACGAAAGGCAGATAGAATGTCAATTTCAATTGATACGCCAATCGGTGAGGAAGGCGAGTTTACGGTAGGAGATATGATTGCTGATACTTTTACTATTGAAAAGGAGTTATTTGATAAAAGTGAAGGAGGATATAGTAAGAGAATGCTGTCATATCTCAGTAAATTGTCTATTCTGCAAAAAGAAGTATTAAAGCTGAATGCAGCAGGTTATCTTGCTAATGAAATCAGAGAAGAATTACATATAAGTGAAAAGCAGTATGCAGATTGCTTTTCAGCAATACGTTCATATCGAAATACTTCAGTATTGTTATAGTGGATATCAGAGAAGAATTGGGGGTATTTAAAAATGGCAAGACCTAGAAAACAAACTTATACTATGGACATGTATCTAAAGAAGAATAGAAAAGGTGACATTGATAATAATGCAGATGTTCAGAGAAATTTTGTATGGAATAATGAGCAGATCAATGAATTAATTGTCACTGTGCTTACGGATGATTATATTCCTCCGATTATTCTTGGTGAAGAAGAAAATTCAAAATTGCATATTGTAGATGGCGGATGCAGAACAGCAGCTTTAAGCCAGTTTAGATATGGAAATCATAAGAT
>JAAUZS010000079.1 GCA_014804495.1 Lachnospiraceae bacterium | reverse complement strand
GTAAGTCCATAATGGTAACATCCTTATGATTTTTTAACTTACCCTCTTTCTTTTCTACAGTTACGCCCGGCCAGTTACCAACAAACTGGTTGGAACCTGTCAGAGCATTAAATAGTGTTGTTTTACCGCAGTTTGGATTACCTGCTAATGCAATTTTTACTGACATATCTTTACCTCTTTCTGCATTGAATGCTATTGTTATACATTTCCAATTATTGTTTGATTTCACTATTTTGTGTTAGTATCTTCTAACTATTACTTAAAAAAATTATTCTACTTCAATCATTTCCGCATCTGCTTTTCTCAAAGACAGCTCATATCCCCTGACCGTTACTTCAACCGGATCTCCAAGAGGGGCTACCTTTCTGACATATATAGAAACTCCTTTGGTTATTCCCATATCCATAATACGCCTTTTGACCGGTCCTTCTCCTGAAAGCTTCTTTACCGTAACAGTCTGCCCACAGGGTGTCTCTCGCAATGTTTTCATAATATATTAATACTCCCTTCCGTTATTTATATTTTAAAGCTTATGCTTACTATACCATAATCTTATTCGCCATATCTTTACCTATGGCAACTCTGGAATCCTTTACATTTACAATTAAATTTCCGCCAATTTCTGAAACTACAGTCACAATGCCGCCTGTCACAAATCCGAGATTCTCAAGGAATTTTCTGGTTTCTTCTTTGCCACCGACTTTTTTGATGACATTGGGTTCTCCTTCTTTCAACATTGATAATGGCATATGTATGTTCTCCTTCCTATCCAAAAATCCACTTTTGGTATATTTACAATGAAACTCGAGTAATTATCTTCTTACAGTAGTTAGTATATGCTTACTTGCATTAGAAGTCAATAACTTTTTTAATTTTTTATTAACATTTTTGCTAATAAATTTGATTAATTAATTTTTACAACCATTGCAAAAAGCTTTGCCGTTTTTGCAAATTTGTGTTATGCTCTATTTTATAATAAGTAAAAAATACGAGCTAAAATATGTTACGGCATAATTTCCTAGAATATAAAAAGAGGGTGAAGTCATGACGGTTAACGAATCCGCAGAAAATTATCTGGAAACCATATTAATTTTAAGTAAATCAAAACCTGTAGTCCGCTCTGTGGATATTGCCGAGGAACTGGGGTTTAAGAAATCAAGTGTCAGCGTTGCCATGAAGAACCTTAGGGAGAAGCAGCATATCACTGTTACCAAAGAAGGGTTTATATATCTTACCGATACGGGACGTGAAATTGCAGAGATGATATACGAGCGCCACGAGCTTTTAAGCGCATGGCTGATACAACTCGGTGTAGATAAAACAATCGCCACCGAGGATGCATGCCGTATTGAGCATGTCATCAGTAAGGAAAGCTTTGAAGCGATTAAGAATCATATTAATTAAGAATGAATATACAAATATCACCTAAAAAATAAATAAAAATATGTATTTCGACACTTCCAAATCAGATTTCCACGCATATTTTATATTATACCTATATTATCGGCAGGTACAATATATGGATGCAGTTTTCGACATACAGACAATTCAAAATAAGCTTTATGCGCATCAGTATCAAAAACTCGGCACAGGTTCAGGCAGACGGGTATATCAGCTTGACCCAGAATATTCGGAGTATGTTCTAAAAGCAGCATACAACAGAAAAGGTTATGCACAGAATCAAGTGGAGGCATACATTTCAGAAACGGATGATTCCCCTATATTTGCCAAAATATTTTTTTGCGACCCCGATTACAGATACCTGATTATGGAACGTGCAGACAGAATCAACAATATTTCCGTTTTATTCGATTATTTCCAAGTAAGTAACCTCAAGGAATTGTTTACCCTTCCGGAACTAAATGACATTATCCTCAAATACAATCTTCTGATTGCAGACTTGCGCCGTCCTGTCAACTGGGGATTAATAGATTCCCGACCGGTTATTATCGACTACGGTTTCACCAAAATGGTAAAAAGAAAATACTACTCATTCTTCTAATTTTGCTTCTTTTTCCTGCTTATTGCGTATACGAAGTTCTTTGAAAAACGAGGTCAGCATATCCGAGCAGATATCTTCTAAAATTCCTCTTTTTACTCTGACCTGATGATTAAACTGGGGCATTTCCAGAATATTAAGAATAGAACCGCAACAGCCTGCTTTGGGATTCATACTGCCCATTACAACTTCATCGATACGTGCTTGTACAATAGCGCCTGCACACATCTGACACGGCTCAAGGGTAACATATAATGTACAGCCCTCCAAACGCCAGTCCTTCATTTTCTTACTGGCTTTATTAATGGCGATGATTTCTGCATGAGCGAGTGTATTTTTGTCGGTGTTGCGCCGATTATATCCTCTTGCGATTATCTTGTCCTGATAAACAATGACACATCCTATCGGAACCTCACCCAGAGCATACGCTTTTTGGGCCTGTTTAATCGCTTCTCTCATATACTTTTCATCTAAGTTCATAACTTATACCTGTATCTTTCTGTCAGATTTGCAAGCTTAAACAGCGTTTTCTTCTATAATTTATATGATATCACAATAGCGATATTCGAGCAAACAGTTGACAAACTGCCCAAAAAACAGTATACTTATAAAACCGTGCAGCCGGGGCGTTAGCGGTGCCCTGTACCTACAATCCGCTCTAGTAGGGGTGATGCTTGATTGAGGGCTTTTGGCTTGTGTAGCTGCCCTTTATAAGTGGCGTTGAAGTTTGGGTCTTGCGCAATGGGAATCCATGAACCGTGTCAGGGTGGGAACACAGCAGCACTAAGTGGAACCTTCCATGTGCCGTAAGGGTGCCTGGCGGAGTTAACTGTAAAGGTAACGTGCATGAGTCTGGTTCGATAAAAAGCGCACGGTTTTGATTTGACAGATTTAAAGAAAGGTGTGGTATACACATGAATCTTAGCGATTGCGCCCTTTGCCCCAGAGAATGCCACGTTAATAGAAATGCCGGGCAGACAGGCTATTGCGGGCAGACAAGCGATATTGTTGTGGCGCGGGCTGCACTTCATATGTGGGAAGAACCATGTATTTCCGGGACAAATGGTTCCGGGACTGTATTCTTTGGCGGGTGTAATCTTCACTGCATTTTCTGTCAAAATTATTCCATTTCAAAAAACGGCAATATGAATAGAAAAATTGGTAAGATTGTTTCTGTTTCGAGGCTCTCAGAAATATATCTGGAATTACAGGATAAAGGCGCACATAATATAAATCTGGTCACACCGACTCATTACATCCCACAAATTATTGAATCTCTTGAATTAGCCAAAAAGAATGGATTAAGGATTCCCATTGTATACAATACCGGGTGTTATGAAAAGGTGAAAACATTAAGACAGCTTGAGGGTTTCGTTGACATTTATCTTCCTGATTTAAAATATTTTTCTCCTGCCATCAGCAGTCGTTATTCCAATGCAACTGATTATTTCATATATGCTTCTGCCGCTATTGAAGAAATGTTCAGACAAGTAGGGAGTCCTGTATTTGAAGTATCTTTGTCAAATGATGATAAAAGCCATAAGGCATCAGACAGTGAAAACCTTGACACTTCAAATAATACTGCTTTAGATATCAGTGAGACTGCTCTCATGAAAAAAGGCGTCATCGTACGCCATCTGCTGTTACCTAACTGCGCAGAAGACTCACGGCAGATTCTGAAATATTTATATCAAACCTATGGAAACAATGTTTATATGAGCATCATGAATCAATATACACCAATGCCCCAAGTTGCTGCACTTCCTTCCCTGAGCCGTAAAGTTACAGAGCAGAAATATGATGCACTGATTGATTATGCAATCTCACTAGGCATAGAAAATGCTTTTATTCAGGAAGGCTCTACTGCATCCGAAAGCTTTATACCTGCCTTTACCAGTGAAGGTGTTTAAAGCTTTTCATAATTCTACTTTGCGCAGATAATATCCAAACTTTCCTTCCTTCGCATTGCCTCCTTCGCACTCAAATGCTTCAAAGCCAAACATAAGCGCAACCATCTTCTCTCTTTCATAGAATACCCCAGGTACTCCAAGATAAAAGTCCTTTTCTTTTCCCAAAATTAAATAACGATAGTTATAAAATCCATGCAGCAAAAAGCTGTTATTTACTAAATGCTGATATCCGGATGGAAGAATAACAAAGTCTTTGGGCTCCAGTTTCACATATACCCTATTGTCCCCATATGGATGAATCTGCTCGTATGTAGCCAGAAGTTGCTCCCATTTGCTTTCATATAACGGTGCATTTTCCGACATAGTCCACTTTTCTGCTCCGCTTTCTCTCAACTCCGTTCCTGCCTGCGCTTTCAGCTCATTCTCAAACTGCTCTGCCTTAACCTGTGTTCTTAAACCATTCTCTATCGGTTCCGCCTTAGCTTGCGTTCTTAACCCATTCTCTACCGTTTCTTCCTTAGCTCGCGTTCTTAGCCCTTGCTCATCATTCTCTGCTCTGACCTGCATCTGCGGTTTGTTCTCGCCTACCTTATCAAACTCCGCCGTGTCTTGTACCCCCAATTCTTTCACTATCGTTTCTTTTTCTCTTACTTCTTTTTCAACTTGTAAATCATTCTCATTTTCTCCTGATTTCGTCACGGCTTGCTGCTTCCTATCTATCTCTTTCGATACAGATGCATTTTTACTCTGTCCCTTTATCATACTTGCGCCTGATAAAATTATTTCTGCTTTCAAAATTGGTTCTGTCGCGATTCCTGTCCATTTTCCGTGTCCATCTTTAATTACGAGAGTTCCGGTCTCATTCCAACTTTCCGCACTCTTAAGGCGAATTGGATACTCACCCGTCAGCGTGTCCGGAATATTCTTTACCTGAAGTTCCAGTTTAATTTTTCCCTCACGCTCTNCCGACTTAAGATAGCCGACACAGCCTTCCTTTATATCATCTTTATACATACTCATATAGATTATTTCTTTCTGATACATATTTAATCCTTGCTCCTTTCACATTTACAAATCTTNACTAATTGTAAAACTCTATTTCAATAACCAGAACTTAGATATAATAAACAAAATAAGGCGCGATTTCGCTTGCGGCGAGCACCGTTTTTGTTTATTATGTCTAAGTTCGTCACCAGCAATAATAGTTCCGCTTACTATATATATGCGGTGCATACAGAAAAAATACCGAATGATTTCTCATTCGGCATTTANAAATTCTATTAANTNTATTAAAAACCATATACCCAAACTACATCTAATACTCAATNGAATCCAGATATTTCATATAATTTACTACCATCAAGGCTATCTTAAACGTAAGCGCATCGTCAAATGTACGAATATCCAGTCCCGT
The DNA here is from genome assembly GCA_014804495.1 of Lachnospiraceae bacterium. Taxonomy (GTDB): domain Bacteria; phylum Bacillota; class Clostridia; order Lachnospirales; family Lachnospiraceae; genus UBA3282. The sequence continues at coordinate 17,862 of JAAUZS010000079.1, read as the reverse complement.
ACTTTTCGCTAATTTCTCGATNCGGTATACCANTGTATTTCTGTGAACAAATAATTGTCTGGACGCCTCAGATACATTCAGATTATTCTCAAAGAATTTATTNATCGTAGTAAGTATTTCATCATCCAATTCATCCAAAACGTTAGAGCCAAAAATTTCATCAATAAAGATTCGGCAAAGATTGACCGGGAGCTGATAAATCAGTCTGCCNATACCAAGCTTGTTATAAGCAGTCACNTTCTTTTCCGCATAAAAAATCTTACCTACATCCAAAGCCATTCTGGCTTCTTTATATGACTTGGAAACTTCCTTCAATTCATTAACTATNGTNCCNTANGCCACCTTNACATTCATNANNGCTTCCATACTCATCATATCNACAATNGTATTTGCTACCTGCTCCAACTCNTCATAATCTTCGCTNGCTTTCACAGCTTTTATTAAAACAACNTTNTTTTCGTCTACTGTAGAAACATAATCGCCGGTCTGNGAAGAAAACAGTCCGTTCAGTAACTCTGATGCCGTGCTGTTCTTTCCTATGCCTGTCTCTATAAGAAATACNGCCCNAGGNACGGATGATTCAATATGCAGCTTTTTGGCACGATTATATATATCCACCAATAACATATTATCTAAAAGNAGATTNTGGAAAAAGTTATTTTTGTCAAACTTCTCCTTATAGGCAACAATCAGATTCTGCAGTTCACTGACAGCAATTCTGCCAATCATATATGTTTCTTCACCCATGCCTCGNGCATCGAGAATATAAACCTGNACNTCTTCATCCAATACTTTAAGTAAATGGTGTGTCCCTATTACCTGACTGTCCGCCGGNGAATTCGCAAACCCNACAATCAAATCAACNGAAATGTCNGATGGTTCAAATGTGGATGCAACTTTATTTCCCTCTAAATCAAATACNCATAAATCAATTTTNGAAATTGACTTNAACTCTTCTATACTNTTNTTAATAATCTGACTGGAAATCATATTCTACCTCTCTCTACATTAGCTGCACATTCACTCTNNATAAAGATAAAAAGGGGATGCATCTGCATCCCCCTAAGTAAGTACATAAACTAGTTTGTAATAATCTGCTCTGTTTCTTTATCAAATACATGAATCTTCTCAACATCAAATGCNAACTTAACTGCATCGCCCGGTCTTGCTGTTGTACGTGAATCAACTCTAGCTGTGAGAGGGAACTCAGCAAGATCAAAGTATAAGTAAACTTCTGCACCAAGCAATTCGTATACTTTAATGCTTGAATCAAATACGACATGCAGCATTCTGGATNTACTCCGGAGAATCATATACATCNTCAGGACGAATACCAAATGTAACGGACTTGCCTTCATAGCCNCCTGCNATTAATTTCTTGGATTTTGCTGCCGGAAGCGGAATGCTCTTGCCAGCTATCTTCAGGCTTGCAACATCACCATTTACTTCAACAACTGCATCTAAGAAGTTCATCTGAGGNGAACCCATGAAACCTGCAACAAACAGATTCTGAGGTTTCTCATATAAGTTCTGAGGTGTATCTACCTGCTGAACAACACCNNCNTTCATAACTACGATTCTGGTACCCAGTGTCATAGCCTCTGTCTGGTCATGTGTTACGTAAATGATNGTAGTACCTAATCTCTGATGCAGTTTAGCAATCTCAATACGCATCTGCACACGNAGTTTAGCATCAAGGTTGGAAAGAGGCTCATCCATAAGGAATACCTTAGGATTACGAACGATCGCACGTCCCATAGCAACACGCTGTCTCTGACCACCGGACAAAGCCTTAGGTTTACGATCAAGAAGTGGAGTCAAGTCAAGAATCTTAGCTGCNTCNTTAACCATCTTATCAATNTCATCTTTCGGNACTTTTCTTAACTTAAGACCAAATGCCATATTGTCATATACTGACATATGAGGATACAGAGCGTAGTTCTGGAATACCATCGCAATATCTCTGTCCTTTGGTTCAACATCATTTACTACTCTGTCGCCNATTTTCAGTTCACCGGAAGAAATATCTTCAAGACCTGCAATCATACGAAGTGTTGTAGATTTACCACAACCTGAAGGTCCTACGAAAATAATAAACTCCTGATCTGCGATTTCAAGATTGAAATCCTTTACTGCTTCNAATCCGTTNGGATATACTTTGCANANGTTTTTTAATGATAAACTTGCCATTTTTGAGCCTCCTATAGTATTATCTGTTTCTTTATTTTCGATTATTTTTCAATAATCAAGTCTAATTTAGTATAACGGACTTTTACTGCTTTTTCTATACAACAATTTCACAAATATTTTGCAATCCGTTGTAAAAAATGCTTATTTTTTTAGTAATGTTTCGTTCTAATCGGCAAGTTGCCCAAGATTTCATAGTTTTCTTAGACACATTGACTAATTCTGTTCTTCCTCAAGCCATTTATCTTTATAGAAGGCAAGCTGATTTTTTCCGCCTTTCTTTGCTTTATAAAGCGCAGAATCCGCCGCTTTATAAATAGATTCAAAGTCATTCCCTTCTTCAGGATAAATTGCAACACCGATACTTGCTGTCGCAGCATACTTAGTATATTCTCCCGCCTTAAAATTCTGGAAGAAATGCTCAACCTTCTTTGCTTCTTTTCTGATTGCTGCAGAATCCGGAATATTTTTCAAAAATACAATAAATTCATCTCCGCCGGCACGTCCGACAATATCTGATGAACGGAAGATTACCCGAATCTGTTCTCCAAGTGAGCGAAGTACCTCATCACCAAATGCATGTCCCATTGTATCATTTATCTTCTTAAAGTTATCAATATCTAATATGAACATCATAGATTGGGACTCAGGATTCTGTGCAATAAATTCCTTGATTTTTCTCTCTGTAGCCAGTTTATTATTCAACCCTGTCAAAAGATCCGTATCCGCCTTCTCCTCCAGCTGCTTCTGTTTTTTACTATTGAACACCTTGCTCATAATGCTAATAACCACAACCAGCGCGATAAAAATGCAGATAACAATAATCAGCTGAATTATCATAGTCTTAAAATTACTCAACGACGCTGTTACGCGATTATCTATATATGCCTGAGAAATTCCTACAACCAACACCAAATCTCCCATGCCAACCGGCGCGTAAACCAGAGTATTGTTCATGCCATACATTTTTACTGCAGCCGAACCGCTCGTATTGGTGTTTACCCGGCTTCTCATATTATTAACAGCAGCAGAGTTATTGCTTTCCAGCTCTGTAAATACATTATCTCCGTGAACCCATTGAGCACCCTTTCCGGCAACTGCGACAACCATTCCTCTTCTGTCCATCAATGTTGCAGAATTCCATGCTGCAAAATCAACATTATTAACAACTGTCGAAAACTGGTCAAGTTTATATAGCAAAAGAAGATGTCCTATTTCCTCTTCACCGCTTATAACAGGTATAGTCACGATCAAAGTTTCTATTTCTTCATCACCGGCATCCATGGTATAAATATATCTGATATCATCCGCTTCACCAAGGTGTTCAAAATAGTCTCTTTCTGCCAGCGACACTTTTTCACCAGTATCAGAAATACCGTTTCCGTTTTCGTCACATACATATATCCTGTAAGCTCCCGAATACTTCATGGCGATCTCCAAAAGCTGTACGGAATATTCAGAATTCAAGTCCGATTTATCTCCGAGAATATCGGCAATCGGTTCTCCAACCCTCACCAATGATAAAATTTCTTCTTTGAAATTATATGCGCTTCTCTCTGCCATCATGGTTATATTCTTTGCTACCGTGTTCCTTGCCTCAACCTCACTCTTTCCGGAAAAATTAAAAAACATGACAATTAATGCCACCACCAAAGCCAGAGCCGGACCAATCCACTGAACTATTATAGACTTCACCTGATTATTCATTTCGTCTCCTCATCCCCACTATCTGTTGTTATGGAAAAATCATAATCCGATGCCGGTTTCTGTACTTCCGGCTCAAACCGCTTAAAAATTCCGCTATATAAATATGCCGATGCATATGCCGGCGCCGAAAAACCAAACAGCACCATAAAAATAAACGAATAAGATGAAAAATACACAATCACTGCCGGCAGGAAAAGCAGCACTAACATCAAAATAGATTTGGGCAGATTTAAAAATGCTATAAAGAATGCATTTCTCAGTGTATTCTTAATTGAATTATCAAACCGTGCCAAAACAGGAAATACATATACCGCTACAATCAGAAGAATCAGCGCTACTGCCAGAATTAGTATCGTATAAATGCGCGGCAGGTCCATTCCTGAAAAATTAAGTATCATCAAATCCAAAACTATCAGTGCAATCAAAAACAGCATAAGCAGCCATAAAAGCGTAGCCTGTTTGAAATTTTGCTTAAACGATTTAAAAAAGCCCTTTACAAGATACCCCTCTTCATCACGCACAATTTTCAAAAGCACAAAATGCATTGCCGTAAAGGCTGCTCCTGCCGTAACGACCGGAAGGCATAAAAACANTACTAATATATTCAGAATCATTAAATCCGCCATACGGTTTAATACCCGCATAACAGGGCTGTCCAAGTCAAATAANTTATTCATAANNGTCCTTTCTTTGTATACAATATTATTATAGTACAGTATNNGAGAAAAAATCTACATAAATTGACAAACTTTCGTAAAAACTTTTAAAAAANTATATAAAAAGCTGCTAAAATTTGTGAAATTCCACATATTTAAATTTTAAAGCGCTTACTTACCAGATTATATTGCGAATTCAGGGTCTGGTACATTTTCATAATTTCTGTAGAACCGGTTTGCACGCTCTGAATAATATCATCATAATAATTAATAAATGTAGACACAACACTTTTGTCAAAGCGGTTTTTTAATGCCTCTTCATTTAAAATACTGATTATCTGGTCTTTATGTAAAGGTTCTCTATAACTTCTTTGATTTATCATTCCCGTAACCGTATCCGCCACCTGTAGCACTCTCTGCTCCAGGTTAAGGTTAATACCCTTCAGCTTTTTGGGATATCCGCTGCCATCAATTCTTTCATGATGCGCCAATGCAATAGATTTAACATCATCCCGCAGCAGATCATTCAATAACCGCTCCGTCATATATACATGTTTCCTGACAGTCTTAATTTCCTCGGAATTCAGTTGCCTCGGCGCATCTATGATCTCGCTCGGAACCACTAACATGCCAAGGTCATGAAGCAGGGCTCCATAGTATAATCTTTCTTTCTCTTCCTCGGTCAGACGCAGCCGTTTGGCCAATTCATCACAAATACTAACAGTAGTGATTGTATCAACAACACATGATTCGCTGCGGAAACCGGTACAATACATAAGCATCTCAAGAAGTTTTTTCTTATCTTCGTTGGAAAATAGCATGAAGTCTATGATGTAATCCAGTTCCTTTTTGTACTCACCTGTTTTAATCTGTGTAAAGATATCATATTTTTTTGCAACCAGATAAAATAAATTAAGCCCTTCTTCAGACAGCTTACTTCCCGCCTGTTTATGAAACATCTGCATATTGAACTGGCTTCCCATTGCCGAAAAATAAATATCCATCTTTTCTGCAATGCTGATATAAGCCGCCAAGTCTTTATATTCATAATCCACGTTCTTAAGCTGTTCATAATCCGTATGATGATACATTATAACCCTGGACAGTTCCTCAAGCGGCGACAGATATTTAAAAAACAAATATCCGTATATCGTGTGCGCTCTGCTGTCTCTGGATTCATAACGAAGCATATCATTCAGAACACCTGCTTCAGTCTTATAGGCGCCTATATCATGAAGTGTCACCAGCATAACGATATCGGCCAGTTCAAACTCCTCATAACCGCCCTTCTCTTCAAGCATCTTATAAACCATATAAGCCACTTTGGATCCATGGTCCATCAATCTTGGATGAATCAGTTTCAAAGTGTCTCTCATCAGTATAAAAATATCCTTACTCTTAATATATTCCATCCCGTCCTCAATCCTTTCCCCAGACTAACCAAATGCGCACTATAACACAAACTCCATAGGAGTGTATTTAATGCCGTCCTTCTCTTCTTCGGGTCCTAAATCCCTAAATCCGAGTTTATGATAAAAATCAACTCCGTAAGGTGCAGCATTTACCGTCACTCTTCCAATACCCATTTCCGAAAGAAGATATTTCTGCAGATATGCTATTAATGCGCGTCCGATTCCTTTCCTATGATATCCCTCATCCACAAAAAGCAGAGAAATATGTGATGAATTACGCAGTGTGATCATCCCCACTATCTTTTTACCATCCAAGGCCACAAACATCTGATATACACCCATAACAAACATATTATGCAGCGTTGTATCGGTAATGAAATCCTCAAAATTCCTAACGCCCTCTGTTGTATAGATATCCGCCTCAAACTTCAAAAAAGTCTTCCACGCCAACGCCATCGCATCATCCCACTCATCACGATATGCACTTCTAATCTGATATGGAATATATGACACGATTATGTCTCCTTTCGGATTTTCCTTTGTATCTATTTTAACGTATTTCTGTGCGATTTACAAGCGGAAGTCCATTTTCCAATGAATATGCATTTTCCAGAGTTTCTATGGCAATAGACTGCATAGCTTCTCTTGTGAAAAAACCCATATGAGAAGTAATCAGCACATTGGGGAAAGTCATGAGCCTTGCCAGTTTTTCATCCTGCATAATCTCATTGGACTTATCTTCATAAAAGATTCCTTCCTCTTCTTCGTAAACATCCAGACCGACTCCTCCGAATTTTCCTTCTACCAGACCGTCTATCAGTGCATCCGTATCAATAAGGCTTCCTCTGGAGGTATTTACCAGATAAACTCCGTCTTTCATCATTTTAATAGAGTTTTCATTGATAATATGCTTTGTTCCGGATGTCAGGGGGCAATGCAGTGAAATGAAATCAGATTTTTCAAATAAATCTTTCAGCTCCACATATTCCGCTTCTAATTTATTGTTTGGATACGGGTCATAAGCCAGTACCTGCATACCGAATCCGTTACAGATTCTTATCATTGCCTGCCCTATTTTTCCCGTTCCGATAATACCGGCCGTTTTATGATACAGATCTACTCCCATCAGGCCGTTCAGACTCATATTAAAATCCCGTGTCCTGTTGTAAGCCCTGTGAATATGGCGGTTTACCGTTAAAATCATTCCCATTGCAAACTCGGCTACAGCTTCCGGAGAATAGCTCGGTACACGCAGCACCAGTATTTTATCTTCTGCCGCTTTTACATCTACATGATTGAATCCCGCGCTGCGCAGCAGAATCGCCTTTATCTTCATTTCATATAACGCATCTATCATCTTGGCCGTGATGTAATCATTTACAAAAACGCAGATGGCATCATAATTTTTTGCAAGGTATATCGTTTCTTCGCTAAAAGGCACTTCATAAAAATGGATTTCAAATCCATAATCTTTTCCCATTGGTTCAAACCATATTTTATCATAAGGCTTTGTACTAAAAAAAGCAATTTTCATTTTCTCAAGCAATCTCCTTCCTCAATTTGTGGTTCTGCGCCGCTACACGCGAACTCACTTTTCCACTTATTATTAGCAGAACAGAAAAAAACATTCCGAATTTTTCATCCGGAATGTAAAAGTTTGAAAGTAAACTCAGGAAAATATGCTTTTGAAAAAATTTGATACAGAATTCTTTATACCTTGAAAAAAATTCTTTACTGCTGTCGTAAATGCATTTCCCACAGCCTCATTAATGGCTTCATTTGCGTTCTCTACCAAATCAAGACCATATTTTTCATACAGCTTCTGTGCCTGATCTATCAAATAGTCGGCATCAAGTCCAAGTGAATCCAGTTTTTTTAACAAAGAAATAATCTGTTTCTTCTCTTCTTCCGTAAGGCTGACTCCNAATAGCTCTTCGCCCTCNTCTATTATNTCTTTCACNCTGGATTCATCNCCTGTATCCAGTTCTCCNCCGGCTATCTTNCCNTTCAGCCATGCTATTAANGATTCCACTTCCTCAGAATCGGCATCTTTNATGCTCTCCGCNAATTCCCCCGTCGTAATCATTTCGTCCAGAGAAGTATCCAATACGACNTCCGATACNGTCTTTCCCGACATCNCTTCATAAGCTTTTAATGCACCAATCAGACCTGCCGTACCGGAAATAGCCGTCGGCGCTACGACCAGCACTTCCGTATCTTCCATTCCNGCTGTCATCAAAGCATTTCNGTACATTCCCGTAGTGCAGTAGTTGATGTTTTGCGTTGTCACGACAACCCCGGTGCCGGCTGAGGCCTTAGTCAGCTTCACGCTNGACAATGACTTGCTTCCTATAACGGAAGCTCCCAGATAAGAGTCAAGNTATTCGTGCTCCATCTCNTTNGTAATATANAGCACNGTGCAGTTTGCCAGGTCNTNTTCCGTCAGCCCCATAAGCTCCAATACNGNAGCACGTTGGCTATCAGACAGATCTGCTCCCAGAGCNACTACTANATCTTTAGTNTCTGCCGCCATCGCCGTACTTTTGCATAAACCGATAGTCAACAGCACGACAAACAATCCCAGCCATCTTTTCATCCAAATCTCCCCTTTTATNCTAACCGACTCTTTTACGCCAGTCTTTGCAAAATCCATCGATAAATATCACTGTATACCTGTTCCCTGTCGGTTTCATTTANCAATTCATGTCGGTCNCTTTCATATAGTTTCATCCNNACATTAGACATTCCGTGTTCCAAGTACGACTGATACACTTTCTCTATGCTGCGTCCATAATTACCCACNGGATCTTCGGCTCCNGCAATCAACATAATCGGAAGGTTCTTAGGCATGTTGCTAAGTTTCTCATTATCGTTACAGTTATAAATAAGTTTAAATAATGTAGCAAAGCCATTTACCGTAAAGGTAAAACCGCACATCGGATCNGCAATATAGCGNTCAACATTAGATTCTTCTCTTGACANCCAGTCAAACTGGGTTCTGGAAGGNTCAAATCTCTTATTATAATTTCCAAATGCTGCCTTATCCAACAATTTACTGACATGCTTAGATCCGCAGAAAAGCTTCTGTAACGCTGTCAGTGNCCTTGCCGCAAAAAGGGTNCCATTGGANTGCGCTCCGGTTCCTACGATAATGGCTCCTTCCACTCCCGTTCCGTAACGGAACAGGTAATTTCTTAAAATAAAAGAGCCCATGCTGTGTCCCAAAATTAAATATGTGACACCCGGATACTGTTCCTGCATNATTTTNTTAAGGCGGTGNTCATCTCTTACCAATACACTGGCTGCATCATGCTCGCAAAAATATCCGTATGTCCCGCCTTCTTTCACCGATTTTCCATGCCCAAGATGGTCGTCTCCTACAACCAGAATACCTTTTTCTGCCAGAAAACGTGCGAACTCGTCATAACGTTCTATATGCTCAGCCATACCATGAATAATCTGTAGAATGCAAAAAGGCTTTTCTACATCCGGCAGCCATTTAACAGCATGTATTCTTTGACCTTGTTCCCTGGAATCAAAATAAAATTCTTCTTTTTGAATCATATGATCTGCTTTTTCTCCTTATACTTCTAATTGCTTTCNATAAATCAACAAATTTCTGCACCTGATGGCATCGCCCTTTCAGGAGTCATAAGAGCAAGATTTCCGTCTGCGTCTTCTGCACACAATAACATTCCTTCCGACATCATACCTGCGATTTCTCTCGGCTGCAGGTTTACCAGTACCATAACCTTTTTCCCAACCATTTCTTCGGCGCTGTAGTGCTGTTTAATCCCTGATAGAATCTGTCTTGTCTGAGAACCGATTCGCACCTGTGAGCAGAGTAGTTTTTTGGACTTCGGAACTTCCCTGCATTCCAAAATCTCTCCTATCTGAAACTGGCACTTATCGAAGTCATCATATGAAATAGTCTCTTTTGCTTCTATATCAATTACCTCTTCTGCTTCTGTTTTGCTGTCTGCTTCGGCCAAGGTNTCTTCTCCCGCTCCTGCTGCCNCCTTCCTCTGCGCAAACATCGCTTCCACTTTTTCCATAACTTCATTTAAGTCTCTGCGGGCAAATAGAATTTCAGGGGTTTCAACAACCTTATTTCCTGACGGATACAGACTCGCNGCCTTCGCAATNTCCTGATTCTTTGCACACTGCTCGAGNACCTCATAGTCAACAAGCTGTGCNTTAATCTGCTCAGCTATCTTTACNGCAGTCTCAGGCATATACGGCTCCAGCAGACTTGCTCCAACCAAAATACCATTCAACAGATTGTATAAAACAGTTGCCAGTCTGTCTTTCTTCGCCTCATCCTTTGCCAAAGCCCATGGCATAGTCTCATCAATATATTTATTACAGCGNTTAAACAATACAAACGTCTCGGTAATTGCATCTGCGACACGCAGNTCATCCATTTTTTTGCTGATTCTTGTATAGGTATCTGTCAGNANTCTCCACAAGTCGGCATCTACATCTTCTTCACCTGCTGCCACACCGACATTTTTATTCTCTACCTTGCCGCCAAAATACTTATTGCTCATGGATATTGTTCTGTTCACCAGATTACCAAGCGTATTGGCAAGGTCTGAATTGAGCCTTTCTACCATGAGGTCCCATGTGATTACGCCGTCATTTTCAAAAGGCATTTCATGCAGCACAAAATAACGAACTGCATCCACACCAAAAAAATCGATTAAATCCTCCGCATATATAACATTTCCCTTGGACTTACTCATCTTGCCATCGCTCTGCAGCAGCCACGGATGCCCGAAAATCTGTTTCGGCAGCGGCTCACCAAGCGCCATCAGGAAAATAGGCCAGTAAATTGTATGAAAACGTATAATATCTTTTCCAATCAGGTGTAAGTCCGCAGGCCAGAGCTTTTGATACTGTTCCGTACTGTTACCGTCTGCATCATATCCGATTCCGGTAATATAGTTTGAAAGCGCGTCCAGCCATACATAAACAACATGCTTGTCGTCGAAATCNACCGGNATTCCCCACTTGAANGAAGTTCTGGATACACACAAGTCCTGCAGTCCCGGCAGAAGGAAGTTATTCATCATTTCATTNTTACGTGACACCGGCTGAATAAATTCAGGATGGGCATTGATATGTTCAATTAAACGGTCGGCATATTTGCTCATCTTAAAGAAATAAGCTTCTTCCTTTGCAGGCTTAACTTCCCTGCCGCAATCCGGACACTNGCCGTCTACTANCTGTGACTCTGTCCAGAAAGACTCACAAGGCGTACAATAAAGACCTTCATACGCTCCCTTATAAATATCTCCCTGCTCATATAGTTTCCTGAAAATTTTCTGTACCTGCTTTTCATGATAATCATCNGTCGTACGGATAAATTTATCATAAGAGGTATTTAACGAATCACATATGGAACGAATCTGTCCCGCTACATTGTCCACGAATTCCTTCGGNGTNATGCCNGCTTCCTGTGCCTTTAACTCTATCTTCTGCCCATGCTCATCCGTTCCGGTCTGGAAATATACATCATAGCCGTCTCTTCTTTTAAATCTGGCAATGCTATCCGCAAGTACAATCTCATAGCTGTTNCCNATATGGGGTTTGCCGGAGGTATAAGCAATCGCCGTTGTAATGTAATANTTTCCTTTATTCATGTATCTCGTCCCTTTCTTCACAGAATTAAAATAGAAACCGCCTTCTCATATTCGATAAAATATAAGAAGACGGATATATAGCCGTGTCACCACTTCTCTTCGTCATCGCCTTTATACTTATATAATGTTAGCCTATCACAAAGATATTGCGTTGTCAATCAAAGAAAGACACTTGTATTGCTTACTANATTTCTAATTGGNATATAAGTACAGCGTATTGGATTCTACATCATAACGGTATCCAAGAATCTGTGATTCAAGCTGTTGTATACTATTATGGATATTGTTTATCTGCGTCTGTATATTTTCTATCTTAGTCTTCGTATCTCCTTCCATCTGCTGCATCTTTTCATCCACACTGTTAAATTGATCCGAAACATCCGTCATGTTCTGCTCTACAGAAGTTTTTAANTTTTTTTCTATCTCATNTATTTTCTTTTGCAGTTCTGNATCCATCGNTTTTAAAGNGTCAATCTTGNTATATATNTTTGAGATATCGCTATCCATATCACNCATCTGACCTTCNATTTCGGNTATATTNTNCTGTANCACNAAAATAGTTTCATTATTCATNACNGTTATTGATTCTTTAAGCTCACGGATGCNCTTNTGGGCATTTTGCAGTTGAATTGTCAATTGNGTAATATCNCTTGTAATTTCNCNTACCTGTTCTTTAAGCACATCNTCTTCTTCCTGTGNCATTACCACTTCCTCCANTGTTTCTTTGGTTTCTGACATTGACTTTAATAATACTTCCACTTTTTCTCTNAAATATTCTATATCGGTCAAATACTGTTGTNTTATNGCCTCTTCTTCNNNATATTCCGNNANNTCAGTTTCATAAACATCCCCTGATTCTGANTTATGNAATTCAGATAGACTGCNCTCCGAAGATTCNGCNANAACTGNANCNGATACTTCCGTATATGNCTCAGACTTTANCTCNGTTTTTCTNCTATTGGNCGCTTTCTGCCATAACAAAAACAGGCATAATATACACACCGCCANCATCACCGCTCCAAGAAAATAAAATATTATCATATNGCTGTTTTTATTAGAATCANCCCTCCTTTCATCAATATTTTCTGACACTGCTGTCGCAAATCCTTTCATAGTTTTCCTCCTTCTCTTTTCCTTATAGTAATTAAATCATTTTGAATCATGGCGAGACGCCGGATAATAAGAATACCTGCAATTAATAAATGCTTAGATATTTAGATGACTTCAAAAGACTTTATTAAGGTAAAAATACAATATCAAAATTATTTTTCAGATGCAATATCGGAAATTTTCACAAAAAAATATTTTAAAAAGCCGGAAACGCATCGCCAACCCCGATGTTTTCCGACTTTTTACATGTCAAAAGCATTTACCTTTTATATTTCTTAACAGTCTTTACAATATAATATATATCCACGCAGATCGTACATACTATAGCTGTAATGACCATTCCTTCTATTGTGAAATGCAGATAGGATAATGTAACAAAACTTATAATCAGCAGCACGGTCATTACCCATAGCATTGAGCATGCTGTTGTTATCAGGAAGAAAATGAAATCTTTAATCAGATCCATCTTCGTAAATTTTTCCCCTCCGCCCCTATTTACAGGTTTCTTTCTATTCATATGTTACCTCCCAGACTCTTCCCCCATAAAGTTCTGCCGTCCTTTGTATATCCACATACAATAACGCAGCTCTCACTGTTTTCATAGTCGAATCCGATTCCTGCAACCGCATGTGCATCCTGTATGTATATACCGCTGTGCTTTGCCTTCAACATATGGTTATCATCATTTTTAAAAATAATCCACTCCCATTGATAATCCTTCCGCAAGATTTCGGCAGTCTGTAAAACATCCTCCGAAAAGTGTGGCACTCCATCCACAATATCCAATCTGAAACATTCCGTCAGGGCGGGCGCTTCTCCGGCAAACGGTTCCGGTGACATCGTCGGCATATCATTCACGAAATACATCCGCCTTACCATCATATAGTGCATAATATATGAAACCCTGCCGTCCCTTTTTTTCGGTTTCCTCATAAGCGTATCAGCACCGTCTCTGACATGATGAACAAAATAATACTGTCCTTCCGGCTCATTGAAAAAAGGTACGCCATGTCCCGGTCCTCTGAAGCCTCCGAAACTCCAGCCTTTTCCTTCTTCTGCATAAGGCCTTGCCGCAGTGAAGCAATAACTTCCCGCGAGCTTCACGCCCAAAGACTCCCCGTCCAGAGAATGCCCATCCATATCCCTGTACGGACCGCGTACCGTATCACCGATACCGACCCGGATATCGTAATCTTCCCCAAGCCATCCGTATGATAAAAACAAATAGTATTTACCGTTTTTATGATTTCTTATAATCGAAGCGCCTTCCGGTCCGTCAATATATGAACCCTTGGGTCTATGGGCAATCCTGTCTCCAAGATTATGTGGATTATGATCCAGTGAGAGTCCGGTCTTAGGCTCTAACTCCTTTAAATAAATCCCCCCGAAAAAGGAGCCGTACACCAGATATTTATTTCCATTTTCATCATCTATAATATGCGGGTCAATCGCATTGGGCAGGTCATCGCCGGTTCCCCACGAATCTACCACGACTCCCCTGTTTTCAAAAGGTCCTTCCGGATTATCCGCTATAGCAAGCCAGATTCTGGATTCCGAGCTTCCGAACGCTCTGGTCGCAGAATAATACATCCTGTATTCACCCTGCGTATACTCGACAAACGGCGCCCAGAATCCTCCTGTAGGCGGATATTTTCCATTATCTCTTCCCTGTTTTACAGCCCTCTCTGAAAGCGCATATCCTACAAACTCGAAATCCACCAGATTTCTGCTGCGTCTGATGGGTATTCCCTGTTTATAATCAGACGTAATGGCCGTATCCGTAGCATATGAGTAATACATACCGCTTGCAGCATCATACATAATGGAAGGATCATGCGCCTCAAATAATGGATTTTTTTCACGATTGTGACAATTCAGTTTAAATCCCGGTCTCATATTGTGTCTTCCTTACCCTCAGACTTTACTCTATGCTTTTACTTCCCCATACCGTGATCTGATTATCCACTCCAAGCGCGGTAAATACCATAGTCTCAATACCGGTATTCTCCACTTTCATGGTCAATGTAAGCCCACTATATGTTTTTCCATCCAACTTCAATGTGATATAGGGCGTACCGGGCTCCAGACTCCAGCTTCCTTCCAATTCTCCCGTTATTTTTCCGTCCTCGGTTAAAGCAGCAAACTTCGGTTTATTAGTTGCCAGACTACCATAATCAATATCCAGCTCGTGTATGATTATTTCGTAATCACCCGCTACGTCTGAAACCGCAAATCCGCTGTTATTCAGTGACTCTCCGTTGGTCTGATAGGGTGCAGCCACAATCCAGCCTTCCTTAGTCAGGAAAAGCTGATGCGCTTTGACATAATGTTCCTCGGTGCCTTTGGTAGTTCTTGTATGGAATACAATGTAAGCCTTTCCGTCCGCATCCACGAAGGCCGAGTTATGTCCCTGCGCAACCTGTCCCGTCAAAAAGTTACGCCATTTATATCCGCCGAAGAGCCTGATGCCGACACTATCATTGTAATTAAAGAAATATTTGTCATAGTATGGAGTATTACCAAGTTCATCCACATAACCGCCATCCGGGGTTTCGGAACGGAATACCCGCACATTATACCCTCCTGCCGCTTCCAGGTTTCCATATGAAATAAAAAGGAAATAGTAATCCCCGATTTTCTGTATATATGAGGCTTCGCCCGATACATAGGCTCCCCCTGCAATCTTCCTGCCGAAATAAGCGTCGCTATGGATATCTGTCTCATAGGAAACACTGTAATCTCTTAATCCTGTCTCTTCCTCCAACTCAAGCATAAAAATACCGCCTGACCAAGAGCCATATGACATCCACAGATTTCCGTCATCATCATAAAAGACACAAGGATCAATACAGTTCGGGAACATATCGCCCCACTTTCTGTTATCAACACTGTTGGTTATATATCTTTCAGGAATCTCGGATTCACCCAATACCTGCGGTGCATCCGTCTCACCATAATCTTCTGCATTGAAACCGCCGTATACAATCGTACCGGCATAATCATACGGGCCGTCAACCGCATCCGCTGTTAAAAGCACGATATTTGATTTCCAGTTATCGCCATTAGCGCTTAGATACATGCAGTATTTCTCCATTACGGGATTATAGATAATATCCGGCGCCCAGAGATAGTCGTTCCAGTTTCCTGCAGAAGCGTCGTCATTCCATGCCCGAATCTGCGCTTTGGTATCCTCGGTAAAAGACCCTTGAAATTCTGCATCAATACTCGTCCAGTCAAATAAATCCTGCGTAGAAGCTCCTGCCAGGAAACTTCCAAAAATATAATAGGTTCCGTCTTCATCACGGAATATGGAAGGATCATGACAGGTAACCTTCTTCGCAAGCTCTCTGTCCTCCACCCCTATTTCCAAGACCTGCTGCTGCACATGAAATTCCATAACCGCACGTATCATGACTTCTTCGCCCGCATACCGGAGCTTTACATACGGTCTTATTGTAACGGTTTCATATTCTGCCGCCTCTAAAATAACAGATGTTCCAAGCGCGCTTAATGTCATAATAAGTATTAATGCAGCTTTTGCACCCTTGGCGCCTTTCTTTCGAATTATAATAACAGCTGCAATTATAACCAATACAACTGCAACGCAGGCTGCAATGATACCGACAGGCACATTTCCGCCAGCAGCAGCCGCCGCGAACACCTCACTGTCACCAATCAGTGTGCCATCCAGTTTATAGCTTTCACCGGAAGCAATTTCAGGTATCTGTGTAGGCATAGAATCGTCCGAAACCGGTACAATCCCTTCCGAATTACTGTAAGTAAAGCTTGTCGAATTCACATTCCAATATTTCTTATTATTTTCAATCGTAATGGAATAATGTATTTCTTCTCCGGCATTATATTCAGCTTTATCCGTTGTAATCGTTACTGTAATACCTTCCTCACTCGCAGTACCGGAGCTCCCGTCTTCCGCTGATACAGGCAGAACCATAGTCACAGCACACAGAAACATTATCATTACAGACGTTATTATCCTTTTCATATATACCCTTGCCCCTTTCTCAGAATACCTTATTTGCATAATCAAATATGGGATATCCCTGCTCATTCCATTTCACTTCCATCAACATGGTGTGTCGGTTAGGGTCATAGAGCGGATCTCCCTCAATTTCCAAATAGGTCCTTGCATGATATACGCAGATATCTCTGCCGTCCGGAAGTTTCGTAAAGCTGTTGTGCCCGGGACCATAAAACCCTTTTTCCCTATCGGAACAAAGCACCGGCTTACGCTCCTTCTTCCATGCTCTGGGATCCAGCAAATCATCATTCTCATCAATACTCAGCATTCCCATGCAGTAACATTCGCCTGTCGCACTTGCAGAATAAGTCAGGAATATCCTGCCGTCACGCTTAATCACTGCGGGGCCTTCATTCACCCATATATCCACCCGTTCCCAGTCATAGTCGGGCGTTGTCAGAAGCACCTGCGCCGTAGCGAGTTTGGTTGCCGACTCCATTCTGGCAATATACAGATTGGATATCTGTATTCCTACGCTGACTTTTTCCGCCCAAACATAATAATAGTTTCCTTTATTTTCAAAGACCGTTGCGTCCAAAGAGAATGCCTCAAAGGAGTAAATGTCATCATCTGATCTTTCCATCTTGCCTTTTTCCACCCATGAATCCGTCATCGGATCCTCTCCCGTGCATTCCAAAACAAACGGTCTGATTTTCCATATATCATCTTTTTCTCCTGCCGCAAAGTAAATATACCACTTTCCAAACAGATAATGCAGTTCCGGCGCCCATATATGCTTGCTCATTTCTCCCGACTCGTGTTTAGTCCATACTATCGTTTCCTGCGCCGTCTGTAATTGTTCCAAAGTCTCTGCTTTCCGTAATGCGATACAGTCATATGCCGGAACGGAGGCAGTAAAATAATATGTTCCGTCTGTATGTCTGTACACATAAGGATCTGCTCTTTGCTCTATAAAAGGGGTATTGTACTCTGTTATTTTACCGTTTCTTCTCTTCTCGTCCATATTCCTGAATCTCCCTGAATAACTATAATTTACTTAATTTTCTATGATTTAAAAAATCGTCGCTCAGCAGCGACGATTCCGAGAATAAGAGTATGCCAGAGGCAAACTCGTCGCATTCTCCCTCGGAGGATTGACTCTGTCG
>JAAUZS010000078.1 GCA_014804495.1 Lachnospiraceae bacterium | reverse complement strand
TTCAATAAGCTTATCGGCGCGAAAACGCTCGTGACACTCCTTACAGTCCATAAGCGGGTCTGAAAACCCGCCCAAGTGTCCTGATGCCACCCATGTCTGCGGATTCATTAGGATAGCGCAGTCTACACCCACATTATAAGGATTCTCCATGATAAACTTCTGCCACCATGCTTTTTTCACATTATTCTTCAACTCTACTCCGAGATTACCGTAATCCCATGTATTCGCCAAACCACCATATATCTCTGACCCCGGATACACAAATCCCCTCGCCTTCGCCAAAGCAACAATTTTGTCCATCGTTTTTTCCATTGTTAAACCATTCTCCTTCCTAAGTATGAAATTATATCATTTAAAAACGATACATGAAATTATATCCGTATCTCCGGCTTTAATTATGACATCATTATTACCGGAGCGCACTACATTATCACTGGTATATAGAATTTTGTCATATACGTTTACATCCAGTTCTTCTCCCTTTTTCGTCTGTATGATCACAACATGATTTTCCCATATCTGTTTTATATCATTCAATTCCGTACCATCTTCCGAAAAAATACTCTTTATGGAAAATCCCATTGCAGACGCCTCTTCAACCGTACCATAGAAAAGTTCTCTATTGTTGCACCGCGTGTAATCCTCTCCTGTCTTATATGTCATCTTAACTATGATTTTTCCATCTTTTTCTTCTACTGATTCAATAACAATATTATCCGTTCCATCATTGATACTGTCTATCTTTTCCTGTCCCTTTACAGTAAGTTCATCTATATCATACCACTCCCTATGTGCTTCATCAAACCGGTCTATAATCATATGTTCTATTGTTCCGTCTTTCTTAATGGAAACCATACTAATGTCAGCAGAAGAATCCGATTTCCCATTACCGCAGCCTGCTAATAAATATGCCGCTAATATTATCGCTGACATAACTATCGGAATTTTTTTCCATTTTTTCATAGATTTTCCCTCCCTCCGGCTGTACTACATTATATCCGACTTAATGAGAATATTCAAGACTTTATATCTTCCAGTATTTCCAGACTTTTAAAGGGTTTATCCACATAACGTCTTCTATATTCGTCAGCAATCTCTTTTATCTGCGCAAGCACAGTATCTGTCACCGTGAAAGTATATAATTTTTCGACCGGAGACGTCATAATATAATTCACGGCATATATAGTAGAATCTTCAAAACTGCCATTTTCGGGAACTCCCGGAAATTCTCCGTTTATTACCATTGCCTTCATTTCAAATATGTAGCGCACCATTTCATCAGGAAATTTTTCGTGCATAAGAGCCCGAAGCGATTGATACAGCAGTTTTAACATTTCTTTATCTTCATTATTCTCTCTGGTATAATAGTCCATCACTTCCAAAAAGTACATTCCATAATAGGCGCCCTCAAAGTCAGTCCTTAGTCCTTCAAAATAATTACTGATATTTGCTTCAAGAAGATTATAAGACGACCTTCCTGCATAAAGTCTGAAACTGCCGAAAGAAAAAGGATTTGTAGCCGCAAGCAATCTGCTGCCCTGCCTTCTTGCGCCTTTGGCAAAAGCAGAAATTTTTCCTCTTTCTTTCGTTAAAATAACAACTCTTCTGTCATATTCGCCTATTGGTTCAGCCTTTAAAACCATCCCCGTAATCTCTATATATTCCTGCATGAGACTGTACACCTGACTTTTCTTTATCGTCAAAACTCTCCTCTTTGACGTTTTCTGCATCCTGTTGTGCATTTTTATATGACAGGAAATCATACACGCTTCCGGTCATAAGAAATCTGTCCCAGTAATTTATCTCCTTCATCTTAAGCCCCCTATAGTCAACTGTAGCCAACTGTATGCTATTAGGGTTCGCCTATTTTTACTTTTCTATTCGGAATCCTTAGGATTATATCCGAAATTTTTCAGAAGAAAATCACTGTCTCTCCAATCTTTTTTTACCTTAACCCACAACTTCAGATTAACCTTGGATTCTACCAATTCTTCTATATCAGGTCTGGCAAGTGAGCCTATTTTTTTAAGCATCTGTCCCTGCTTACCTATTATAATACCCTTGTGTGATTCACGCTCGCAGATAATCGTCGCCTCTATATCCACAATATGCTTTCTATAGTTCATGGACTCAATCGTCACCGCAATCCCATGAGGTATTTCATCCTCCAGACACCTTAGAGCTTTTTCACGAATAAGTTCTGATACTATCTGGCGTATAGGCTGATCCGTTACCGTATCTTCGTCATAAAAAGGCATTCCCACAGGCAGATATTTCATAATACAGGAAATCAGGTCATCCGTTCCATACCCGTTTAATGCCGATACCGGTATGATTTCAGCAAAATCCAACTGTTTTCTGTATGTATCAATAACGGCCAGAATTTCTTCTTTCTTAACAGTATCAATCTTATTAATTACAAGAATAACAGGTGTTTTTGTTTTTGCAAGCTGTTCAACTATGTGCCTCTCGCCCGCTCCGATAAAGCAGCTTGGCTCCACCAGCCACAATACCACGTCCACATCCGCTAAAGTCCTCTCGGCAATACCTACCATATAATTCCCCAGCTTATTTTTTGCCTTATGGATTCCCGGGGTATCCAAAAATACAATCTGACCTTCCTCAGAAGTATAAACAGTCTGAATTCTGTTTCTGGTAGTCTGCGGTTTATTGGAAGTAATCGCAATCTTCTGTCCTATTATTTTATTCATCAAGGTAGACTTTCCCACATTCGGTCTGCCTATCAGCGTGGCAAAACCAGACCTTTGCTGCCCGTTATTTTGTGTCTTCACCGTTTTTAGCTCCTGTAAATTTTCCTGTTGCTGCAACTGTTCCATTAATGTGCTTTTCCTCTTCTTTCTGAGCCTGTTTACCGGCAGATTTTTTAAGTTTCCTTTTCTTTATAGTTGTTTTTATTATCAGGAATGCGACAAAAAGTACCACAGCCCAGATAATTATGTAAGGAATATTCACAACAAACCATATAAAGAAATTCTCAAAGCCATGTCCGATATTATAAATCGATTCAGAAAATCCGTTCTTTATTTTATCCCAGACTGTCTTTTCCTGTGTCGGAGTCAGCCTTTTTACTTCACGAATGCTTAAATTAATCGTACTGTAGTCAATCTGATTATCCAGAGTCCTAAGTTGCGATTCCATGCTCTCAAGCTGATATCTCACATCCGAAAGCCTCTGCTCAATAGTAATAATATCCTCTACCGTTTCCGCCACCGTAAGAAGAGCAAGCAGTCTGTCCTGTTCCGTCATAAGAGCATTCTTATGACTCTCCAAATCTACATACCGTAAGGTGACATCCTCTACCCGCTCCTCTTTATTGGTAATGTTGGACTGTTCACCCACCCTGACTATAAACTCTTCCAAGCGATTCACCGGAATGCGGACCTGCATATTTGCATAGCGAGTTTCCTCATAATTGGAATAACCGCTGCCATTATACTGGTACTGATATTCAATATAGCCCCCCAGCTCTGCGATCTGGCTCTCAAGCCCGGCAATCAGAGTATCATAACTTTCCGTCTCAACACTTAAGTCAACTGTCTTAATGAGCTTACGCTGAGATTGCTGAATATCTTCATTAGTCATCTCTGCTCCCGCTGCATCTGCATATTCGCCCGATTCATATTCAACTTCAAATGCTTCCTCCGTAACCGCTGCAGTATATTGCGCATCAGTATAATAACCACCGTTATCATAAGCAGCGCTTGAATTTAATTCAGCTTTGTCATATCCGCTGCTGCCACACCCTGTCATGAATGCCGCAAGCAACAATACGGATGCGGCTATCCCTATTTTCCTTCTTTTCATAATACTCTCCCTTCTTTTGCAGTTACTTAATGGAACAAATAGTCCGTCTCCTTAAACACCTCATTCTGCTGCTTAATCTTATCTTCGTTTCCTACTACGCACAGGCAGTCATCCTCCATGAATGCGCTGATATAATCCGCCAGCCTCCTGATTGTTTCAGGCTGTACATTAAGAAGTTCATCCCGCTCTTTCTGTACCTGTTCATAAGTATAATGNGTCATATATCCTGCCAGAGAATAGGTTCCCTTTGCCGCAGGCGTCATCGGCATATCAAGTTCACTGACCGCACCGATTATATACTGCGTCATAGTCCTCTCATCCGCGTCAAATTTTCTGATNTAGTCTGCNGCATTCACATAAACATCTATTGTTTTGTCAAGATTCGGGTCTCTATAGGAAACAAAATAGCTCTCCCCGGACTTACCAAAACTGCACATACATCCATATGCGCCACCCTTGACACGTACCTGAGTCCAAAGATAGTCATAACCCATCATTACTTTCAAGGCCTTAAGCGCTCCGGTGTATTCCAGACCTTTATGCCTGAAATTACCTGCCCTGCATACATACTGAACCTGTGAAGAAGACATAAAGCCTTCGTTCTTTTTCTCCATAGACGGCTCATATTTCTGCGATACAACGGCTTCTGTATACAAACTGTCACTAAATTGAATTATATAATCGTCAATTTTTTTCAGCCCTTCCTGCTGCGCCGTATAATCTACCATCAGATTTTCCGGTCTGAAAATAAATACCGCCAATTTATTCAAATTCTCTATCAATTCATCTTTGCGGTTATCGAAATCGCCGTCAAGCTCTTCTAACATCCTATAGAACGGAAGTCCGCTTACCTGATCGGACACCGCCGCTGTTTTGGATATATATGATAATGCGCGCACTGCGGCAAGAGAATGTCCGGCTGACATCATATTCGCCTGCTTCTGGGATTTCAGCTCCGCAATCAATTCATGCAGACGCTTTGTATCTGTAAATTTTGAGTTCATAACAATCTCATTTACAAGGTTAAATGCCTGCTCCAGATTTTCATATAATACTTTTACCTTGATTTCAAAAGCAGCCGTATACTTCTGCATATCCCTGCTGTCAATATAAGTATTTACAACTGTATTAATACCGCCGGTCTGTATATTGATTTCATTAAATAACTCCCCATACGTATAATGCTCCGTATCAACCAGCCCCAGAATGGATTTTAGCAGTCCTACATATGGGAACAGTTCTTTCGGAACCTGACGCATGTCGAACATAAACCGCAGATACCCGATGCCGTTGGTAAAAATATCATGGTACAACAGAACAGTGCTTCCTGCTTTTTTCTCCTCATTGACATACTTTTCCGCCTCTTTTTTCATATCGGCTCTTGTAAGCAGAGGAATCTTTTCCAAATCTTCCTTGGAACTCGGCTCTTCCTGATATTGTTTTAAGGCTTTTGTCTGTGCCACAATTTCTTCAAGCTGTTCTTTGGTTAATTCTGCCCTTTTCTGTGCTAATTTTTCTTCAAGCGCTTTATCCTTTTTACCTGTCAGTCCCTTAGCAGGCTCTACTACCACTATAGTCCTGTGATTATTCTTTAACAGATTTTTCTGAATCAACTTCTCATAATAATCGCTATCAATAGCCTTTTTTAATGCCTTAAAGGTCTCATTTGCCTCTATATGGATAAATGGCATACTATCATCATAGAGCCAGCTGTCCAGAACCTGTAAGCCAAATATCAGTCCTTTCGGGAAAGAGCCGAAGTCTGCTTCCCTGAATTTAAACTCATAATAATTAAGTCCCGCCTGCAGCGCTTTTTTATCCAATCCCTGCACAGAAAGCTTTTCTAACATTTCTTCAATTGTATCCGTGAACTGTGAAAGCTGTTCCTTATTGGCGTTCTTTGCAACAATTGAGAAATATGGCTGCTTTATGCCGTTTTCATAAGTACTCTCAATGTCTTTACCGATTCCCTTATCTATCAATGCCTGCTTAAGCGGTGCTCCCGGCGCGGAACAGAGTGCATAATCAAGCACCTGGAACGCTATATACTGCTCTTTGTCCAGATTATTTCCGAATGAAATATTATAGGATAAGTATGTGTTGTCCTTCTCTGATTCGCTCTCCATAATAGGATACTCTTTATATACCGAAACAGGCTTTTCAAAAGCCGGTTCAGAAGCCAGCGTGGAATCTACCTCCAATGAATCATATTTAGATAAATAGGCTTCATCCAAAAATGTGAGTTTTTCCGCCATATCCATATCGCCGTACAGATAAATATAGCTGTTGGACGGATGATAGTATTTTTTATGGAATGCAAGAAAATCCTCATAAGTAAGCTCGGGTATAACATCCGGGTCTCCGCCGGATTCCACGGCATAAGATGTATTCGGATACAGAGAATTCATAATCTCTCTGGCAAGCACTTCATCAGGTGATGAATATGCGCCCTTCATCTCATTATAAACGACACCGTTAATGGTCAGATCATCATCGATGCTCTCCATTTCATAGTGCCATCCTTCCTGTTTGAAGATTTTCTCCTCATGGTAAATATTCGGATGAAAAACCGCATCCAGATATACATCCATCAGATTATGAAAATCTTTATCATTACAGCTTGCAACCGGATATACAGTTTTATCCGGATAGGTCATCGCATTTAAGAAAGTATTTAACGAACCCTTAGCCAACTCAATAAANGGATCCTTTACAGGAAATTTATCTGAACCGCAAAGCACNCTGTGCTCGATAATATGCGCTACTCCNGTGCTGTCCTTAGGNGGCGTCCTGAAACCTATATAAAANACNTTATTATTATCATCATTGGACATAAGAACGACACGNGCTCCCGTTTTNTTATGCTTCATCAGATATGCAAGCGAATTTTGCTCCTTTATCTCCTTTTTCTCCAAAACCGTATATGCCTCTAACTGTTCAATCTTCATNTTCCTGCTATTCCTTTCTGTTTATTAATATTTTATTATATCATAGCCATATAAGCGGTAAAAGTAAATCATTCCAGTAAGAATTACGAAGTAATTCTTATAGCACAAGCAACGCTTGTGTTTTCTCTGGCTGCTGAGCCTGAGCTTAGTATATCACTTACGATAAAAATTAGCAAAGTATATATAAGATAAAAGAACCGGCAAAAACAAAAATTGTTTCTACCGGTTCAGTGTAAAAGGGGAATTTTACCAGATTTTGTCTAGTAGAGTCAGTTTATCAGAAATCATTGTCAAAATCAAGTACTTTCTGCGTTAAATAATTTGTAAGTTATCGCGTGATTATCACGACCAAAATCATAAGCTGAAAGACATCATTGCAAGCTTGGAAATAGCAATTTCCTGTATTTTTACACCATATTTTTTCTTCTGTGCCAGATTCATCTGAACAAATTTGTCAATCGGAATATTCCTATTACTATAGACCATTTTCTTCTCTCCCAAAAAAGATTTCTTCTCTACATACATACATACTTTAACCTTTGCCTTGAGCTGCATATATGTTTTATAGGAAAAGTCATCGCCGCCCATATAGTAAAACTGGCTCTCCAATGTTGTATCCGCCTGCGTATCTTTCATAATATAATGTTCTATGATACTCTTTAATTTAAACGGCACCATTTCATTCTCTATAATCTCTTTATAACTATAGCGTGCGCCCATATACAGATTTCCTACGTCCTGCATAAAATATTTAAAATCATTATCCTGATACTCCATGTTCCGTGAATCTCCTATTATTCAGAATACCTATAGGCATTTTTGTATAGCCTCTATTTTATCGGCACTTATGCGCATAGCGTCCATAATAACTTTTCTGCTCATACCTGTCTCATTCATCAATTCTTCTACAGTCACCTTCCGGTGTAAATCTTCCGCCAGTTCATTTGCTTTATCCGCTACCTTATTAACTTTATCGGCAATCTTTCTGTCCTTTTCTATCTCGTCTGTGTTTTCCGCTATATATTCTTCCATCGCATCCATAATCATTTTCCCAAGCATTCCCTGGGCTTCCGAAGCATTCTCAAGCGCTCCCAGCATAGTAACACCCATAGCAAGTGCAACATTTCCTTCTCCGATTAAATCTTCCAAAAGCACACCCTGCCCCGTATAAAGCTTCGCTATTTCCACAACATTCGGCAGGAAAATCTGAGTCAGCCGATTCTGTGCGGCCGTATCTCCCGCCATCGCAGACAACGTAATCGCTTCCTGCTCGCCAGACGTTGTCTTTGGCAGTTCTTCCATCTGCTTTAAATAACCTTCCAGATAATCAACTTCCTCTTCACTGAGATAATCATCCAAATTAACAGGCTCGTCAACCCCGACCTTATGCTGTTTAAGATAGTCAAATACCATATTCAGCTTTTCTTCGTTCAGATTAAGAGCGGCAAACGCCTCTTCTACCTGTTCCTTTGAAATACAATTTCCCTGTTCTTTTGCAGTCTTCCTGACCTGTTCCAATGTCTGTGCAAACAATAGCTCCTGATTCATTCCTGTTTTACTCCTTTTGCTTAATGTCAATCATTAATCTAATTAACTCTGCCGCTTCACATGCGTATGTGTATATAAATGTTCCTCACAATATTCATAATTGCCATCACATTTAGAGCAGAACCTGAACTGCATATCAGGACTATCCACCTCAGACCTTCCGCAAATAGCGCACTTATGCTTGGTAATACCGCTGCTTCCCCGTCTGACATCACGTTTGAATTCCTGCCGCCTCCGTATCTGTTTCGGATTAAGATGCATCATATTCCTTGAAGTGAAAAAGAATACAATAAAGTTCATAAGCGATGCCGCAATAACAAACTTGGAATATATACTTCCCTGCAGGAATGAAATGAAAAGCATTACTCCATAAATAACTCCAAGCCATTTTACTTTAATCGGAATAATAAACATCAACAATACCGAATGATCCGGGAATGTTGCCGCAAAGCCAAGGAAAATCGACATATTAATATAATAAGTACTGAACAGCATTGAAATAAGGTTGAAGTAATCATATGGCGTGTTAATCGTCAGAATGCGTCCCATGAAAGGGATAACAGGCTGCGCGAAGTAACAGTATCCCATTAACAGAAAGCTTCCCGCTATCGTAAACAGCATTCCCCCGAAAAGATAAACATTATACCTGTAAGTTCCCCATGTTCTTTCCAGAGTCGTTCCAATTGAACAATAAAAATACAACATTATTAAAGTGAAAAAAATATTCGACTCCTCCGGCGGAATCAAAACCCACGACACGAGCCTCCATATCTGTCCATGCAGAATTGCATAGGGATTCAATGTCAGATAATTAAGAAGACTTGGTATCATTATTTCAATCAGATATCCTATTGCATAACATATGACTAATACAACGGAAAGGTTTCTTATTGCATATTTTCCGAATTTCTTTTCAAATGAACTCATAATCCTGCTCCTTTATCTAAGGAACTGTACATCTTGCACATATTAGTCATGCACAGTTCCTTTATTAATAATAAAATTTTCCATATGCGGCATTTATTGCTTAAATTTTTAATATATTCTATCATTCCTGTTTTTAAAAGTAAATGACACTCTTTCAAAATAAAGGCAAGACATAAAAATTTAATATTTTCATCTCAAATTCTTCATAAATTCTCAAAAATTCTCAGAAAGTGTTGATTGCTTTTTCAAAATTAGTGTCGTATAATGACTAAGCATGTCACAATGCAGTTACACACATGTATTTAGATTATAAAGGAGTGGTATTCTGAATGAATCAGGCACAGTATACTCTAGGTATTGATATAGGTTCAACTACTGTCAAGATAGCGATTCTGAATGATAAACATCAGATTCTCTTTTCTGATTATAAAAGACATTTTGCCAATATTAAAGAAACTTTATCCGATTTGCTGCAATGCGCATATAAAGAACTCGGAAACATTTCACTGCACCCAATGATTACAGGCTCAGGAGGTCTTACTCTTGCCAACCATTTAAAAGTACCCTTTGTGCAGGAAGTAATTGCCGTGTCCACATCACTTCAGGAATTTGCTCCTATCACCGATGTAGCGATTGAGCTGGGCGGAGAAGATGCCAAAATCATATATTTTGAAGGCGGTAATGTTGAGCAGCGAATGAACGGCATATGTGCCGGCGGTACCGGCTCATTCATAGATCAGATGGCTTCCCTGTTGCAGACAGATGCACAAGGTTTAAATGAATATGCGAAAAATTACCATTCTCTCTATACTATTGCAGCCAGATGCGGCGTATTCGCTAAATCAGACATCCAGCCTCTGATCAATGAAGGCGCGACCAAAGAGGACTTATCGGCCTCTATCTTTCAGGCAGTAGTCAATCAGACAATCAGCGGTCTTGCATGTGGTAAACCGATTCGCGGGCATGTTGCTTTTCTTGGCGGTCCACTGCATTTTTTGTCTGAGTTAAAACAAAGTTTCATCCGAACACTGAAATTAGATGATGAGCATATTATTGATATGGAAAACTCCCACCTTTTCGCAGCAATCGGTTCTGCATTAAACGCTAAAGATAACATTTGTTATACTATGCAGGAAATGGTGGATAAACTGTCTTCCGATATCAAAATGGAATTTGAAGTAGAACGTATGGAGCCTTTGTTCGTTTCCAAGAAAGAATATGACTCTTTTAATAAGAGACATTCCCTTCACCATGTCAAAACCGCTGATTTAGCTTCCTATCAGGGAAAATGCTTCTTAGGTATTGACGCTGGAAGCACTACGACCAAAGCAGCCCTTGTCAGCGAAGACGGTTCTTTGCTCTATTCTTTCTACAGCAGCAATGACGGTAGTCCTCTAAAAACAGCAATGCGCTCAATTAAAGAAATATATTCCCTGCTTCCCAAAGGAGCATCCATCGTCCGCTCCTGTTCCACAGGATATGGAGAAGCGCTTATGAAGGCTGCATTTTTACTGGATGACGGAGAGGTTGAAACAGTTGCGCATTACAATGCTGCCGCTTTTTTTAATCCTGAGGTAGATTGCATTCTTGATATCGGCGGTCAGGACATGAAATGTATCAAAATCAAAAACCAGACGGTTGACAGCGTACAGCTTAACGAGGCATGCTCCTCCGGCTGCGGCTCATTTATTGAGACATTTGCCAAATCCTTAAATTACAGTGTTCAGGATTTTGCAAATGCCGCACTGTTCGCTGCCCATCCGATTGACTTGGGTACCCGTTGTACCGTATTTATGAATTCTAAGGTAAAACAAGCTCAAAAAGAAGGCGCCGACGTTTCCGACATTTCCGCAGGGCTTGCTTATTCTGTCATTAAAAATGCCTTATTTAAAGTTATTAAAGTATCTGACGCTTCCGAGCTTGGCCAAAATATAGTCGTGCAGGGCGGTACTTTTTATAATGATGCAGTTCTTCGCAGCTTTGAAAAGATTGCAGACTGTGAGGTAATACGCCCTGATATTGCAGGTATCATGGGTGCTTTCGGCGCTGCCCTGATTGCAAGGGCAAACTATACCGAAGGCTATAAGACCACAATGCTTGACATTGAGAAAATCAATTCTCTACAGTTTGAAACAAGTATGGCTAAATGCAAGGGTTGTACGAATAACTGCCGTCTTACAATCAATAAATTTACAGGCGGACGCCAGTATATATCCGGCAACCGCTGTGAAAGAGGTATCGGAAAGGCTAAGAATGAAAACGGTGTTCCCAACCTTTTTGACTATAAACTCAAACGTATCTTTACATATGAACCGCTTCCGGCCGATGAAGCTGTAAGAGGAAGTGTAGGAATACCGAGAGTTCTGAATATGTATGAGAATTATCCGTTCTGGTTCACTTTTTTTACCAGACTGAAATACCGTGTCGTACTCTCTCCGGTTTCCAACCGTAAAATTTATGAGCTCGGCATTGAATCTATTCCCAGCGAGTCCGAATGCTATCCTGCGAAGCTTGCCCACGGTCATGTGACATGGCTGATAAAACAGGGTGTTGATTTTATATTCTATCCCGCATTATTTTATGAGCGTGACGAATTTAAAGACGCCAACAACCATTACAATTGTCCGATTGTCACCTCATATTCTGAAAATATCAAGAATAACGTAGAAGAAATCGGACGCGGCGAAATCATATTCCGCAATCCATTCATGTCTTTCAGGGATTTAAAGACCGTTACGGAAGCTCTGACTAAAGAATTTAACGAGCTTCCAATAACAGATGTTATGGATGCATGTAAGGCAGCATGGGAAGAATTGGAAAAAGCAAGAATCGATATGCAAAAAAAAGGTGAGGAAACTCTTTTCTATATGGAAAAGAACAATAAACGCGGTATCGTGCTTGCCGGCCGCCCTTATCATATCGACCCGGAAATCAATCATGGTATACCTGAATTGATTAATTCCTATGATATTGCAGTATTGACGGAGGATTCGGTTTCCCACCTTGCTCTTCCCGAAAGACCGCTTATCGTATCAGACCAGTGGATGTATCACTCCAGATTATACGCTGCGGCAAGTTTTGTGAAAACAAGGGAAGATTTGGACTTAATTCAGCTTAATTCCTTTGGATGTGGCCTGGATGCCGTTACAACAGATCAGGTTAATGATATTTTATCGGGTTCAGATAAAATTTACACCTGCCTTAAGATTGACGAGGTCAATAATCTGGGCGCTGCCAGAATCCGTATCCGCTCTCTTCTCTCCGCAATCAAAGTCAGAGAACAGAAGCAAAAAAATAGAAAAATCAATTCCAGCGCTTTTGAAAGAGTTATCTTTACGGAAGAAATGCGAAAAGATTATACGATTCTCTGCCCACAGATGTCTCCAATCCACTTCGATATACTGCAGCCTGCCTTCAGTGCATGTGGTTATCATTTTGAAGTTCTTGGCAACGACAACCGTCGTGCAGTCGATGTAGGGTTGAAATATGTAAATAATGACGCGTGTTATCCTTCTCTCATGGTAGTAGGTCAGATTATGGAGGCACTGCTTTCAGGTAAATATGATATAAACAAAACAGCTGTTATTATAACGCAGACCGGCGGTGGCTGCCGTGCCACTAATTATATCGGCTTTATCAGAAGGGCTTTAGCGAAAGCGGGAATGCAGCAAGTTCCCGTCATCTCATTAAGCCTCGCCGGACTCGAAAGCAATCCGGGCTTCCATCTTAACGCGGATATGTTAATGCGCGCTGCTTACGGCGCCGTTTTCGGCGATATCTTTATGCGCTGTGTCTATCGGATGCGCCCTTACGAAAAAGAACCGGGCTCTGTTGAAGCCGTTCATCAGAAATGGCTTGAAAAATGCCGTGAATTTGTTTCAGGAAAGCACATGAATTATTTTACCTTCTGTAAGATGTGCCGCCAGATGATTAAGGATTTTGATGAAATACCAATCACCGACGAGAAAAAACCGCGTGTCGGCATAGTAGGAGAAATACTTGTAAAATATGCTCCCGCAGCCAACAATTATCTGGTTGAACTTCTTGAGTCTGAAGGAGCGGAAGCTGTCGTTCCTGATTTACTTGATTTTATGCTCTATTGCTTCTACAATCAGGTTTACAAAGCAGAGAACCTGGGCACTTCCAAGAAAGCTGCTGCATTTTGCAGTCTTGGAATATGGGCAGTCGAGAAACTTCGCGGAAGCGCTTCTAAGGCTTTTAGAAAAAGCAGACATTTTGAGCCGCCCGCAAGTATTTACAGTCTGGTAGATTATGCCAAACCTATAGTAAATATCGGTAATCAGACGGGTGAAGGCTGGTTTCTGACCGGTGAAATGGTCGAACTGATTCACAGCGGTGTCAACAATATAGTCTGCGCACAGCCGTTTGCGTGTCTGCCAAATCATGTTGTAGGAAAAGGAGTAATTAAAGAATTAAGGAAACAATATCCGCTTTCCAATATTGTCGCTATTGACTATGACCCCGGAGCAAGTGAGGTCAATCAGTTGAACAGAATTAAACTGATGCTGTCCACAGCACAGAAGAATTTGAAAAAAGCAGAGTAGCCGGTAGGCTACATCTGCTTTCTTACTATTCTGTATTCATCATCTAACTGATAGAATGAACATTCAAAACTTCCGCCGCTTAAAAAACGGCTCATATCATCTTCGTCCAAATCTACCATGCAGACATAACATTCATAATCTTCATCATAAACATAATTACTGCATGTATCACAATTACTGCACATTTTAATAACTATGCTCCATCAATAAAAATATTTGTCGAGTTTACGGTTTATAAATTTTATTTTTACATTGTCATCCTCAAGCAATGGTTGTATAGCATCATCTGCAATATCCTTCTGCAACTGATTTACGCAGAATATACAGGTGCCGAATTTATCACTGGAGAAAAGTTTGGGTTTTTCCCATTTCACATAATATGATACCCGGCTTTTGAGCAAAAGCTTCTCGATGTTCTTTTTGGTCTCCATGTCAGAAACCTGACACCATTCCATTTCATTGTGTACTTTGACTTTTTGATATGCTGTTTCCATTTTTTTACCTCATAAAAATTTCTGTCTAAAAAATTTAGCTTTATTAATTATATATCTTTTTACTTAAATGTGCAAGCTTGCAGAATATCATATTTTATGTTATTGTAAAAAAA
Organism: Lachnospiraceae bacterium; assembly: GCA_014804495.1. Lineage (GTDB taxonomy): Bacteria > Bacillota > Clostridia > Lachnospirales > Lachnospiraceae > UBA3282. The sequence continues at coordinate 1,125 of JAAUZS010000078.1, read as the reverse complement.
GCATAAACTGTATCAGAACGGAGAATGATCATGCCTATCAGAATTCAGGATTCACTTCCCGCAAGGGCAACATTAGAAGGCGAAAACATTTTTGTAATGACAGAACATCGGGCAATCCATCAGGATATCCGCCCATTGAACGTCCTTATCTTAAATCTTATGCCGACCAAAATTGTTACGGAAACCCAGCTTCTTCGTAAGCTTTCCAATACCCCGTTACAGGTGTCGGTGGAATTCCTGCAGACAGCAAGCTATATTCCGCAGCATACTGATTCTAATCATTTGGAATCCTTCTATACAACCTTTGATAAGATAAAGGACCGCAAATTCGACGGTATGATTATAACCGGTGCACCGCTTGATTATGTCAGGTTCGAGGATGTCACTTATTGGGAAGAATTATGCACCATCATGGATTGGGGCAAAACACATGTGCATTGTACTCTGCACCTATGCTGGGGCGCTTTTGCAGGTCTTTATCATTTTTACGGACTTGAGCGCTATGACATGGATGAAAAATTATCCGGCGTTTATGCCCACAAAGTATTAAAAAAGACCTCTCCGCTATTCCGCGGATTTGATGATATCTTCTATGCACCTCAGTCACGTGCTATGGGAATTGATGCCGCAAAAATAACATCCGTTCCCGAATTGGAACTTATGGCAGTGTCAGACGAAGCAGGCGTAACAATTGTTAAAACTACCGACAGCCGCCATTTTTTCATTACCTGTCATCCTGAGTATGATTCCGATACTCTTGCTAAAGAATACTACAGGGATTTGGAAAAGGGCTTAAATCCTAAGATTCCCTGCAACTACTTTCCGGATGATGATCCGAATAAAACGCCAATTGTAAACTGGCGTTCCACCGGACAACTTCTTTATTCAAACTGGCTCAATTATTATGTGTATCAGACTACGCCGTATGATGTGAAGGAGATTGAATAACATTTGTTTTATTCCTTATTTTACAACATTTTCATCATTATATGTTTTTAAAAGAATTATAACCATTTTATAAAACTCTTTATTTTTTTACATAATTAGATAGAAAAATGGGGTATAAAAGAGTGCCAAAACCAAAGTTGCTTAGTTTTAACACTCCCTGCTCCTTATACTATTCTT
>JAAUZS010000077.1 GCA_014804495.1 Lachnospiraceae bacterium | reverse complement strand
TGTGGTTGTTTGAGGCTCATCATAAGTCACACTCTTAAGAGAATCTTTAATGCAGTCCTTCAATACCATAACAGTCCACTCCATCTTCTCATCATCAGACGGATTTTCTCCACCGTTTTCATAAGCACTCTGCCACTCTGCATTCTGTGCAATAACAGCTTCCATATAAGCTTCTATAGCCGGCTCAAATACATTCATCTGCTCATAAATTACTGTAACAACATAAGAACCATCATCCTGTTTTTCAGCATCACCAATAGTATATTTAGCTCCTGCAAGAATATCCGCAAATACTTTTCTGTACTCCTCTTTTAGCTCATCTGAGAGTTTTCCTGCTGCAGTAATAATTTCACTTACTTCAGCGTCAAGACCTTCCTCATAAATTTCTGCTGCTTCCTCAGCAGTTTTAATCTTCATTGATACCAACTGGCTGGAATCGTTCTTATAAGAATTATCCAATAATGCTTTTAAGTATTCTGATGCTGCATAAGATAAAATTCCGCTTTCTTCGGCACTCTCTTCTGACTCATCAGCTTCTTCAATCTCATCAGTTTCTTCTGTCTCGTCAATTTCATAGGTCGGTTTTTCCACTTTTTCCGTGTCCTCTGGTATATCATCATTTGGCTTGTAAAAGAAAAACCAACCTCCCACACCTATACCCAAAAGAACAATCAGACATATACTCAGACGCCCTATAATATTTTTCCCTTCCCTTTTATTTTCACTTTGTGTAGTATCTTTTATTTCTATGGGAGTACCACAATTTCCGCAAAAAGCGTCTCCCTCTTTTATTTGTTGTCCGCATTCTCTACAGTACATTACCTTTTCTCCTGTTCTTATTTATTAATGCAAGTACTAATATAAATATAAAGAAGTATTTAAAAAATCAATGTACCATGATCGCCCTACTTTAATCAGATGAATGTTAATCGTATCACTGTAATCATCATCTTTTGACTTAAGTGTAAGTTCCATCTTTACAATTTTTGCGTCTGATACATTGATGTTAGCAGTTTCTTTATATTCTTCCTTTATATCTTTCAGTTTTTTAGAAGATACATCCTCAACTTTCAAAACTTTATAAGTCAGCTTCCAATTTTCGCCAATGTATCTTTCCATTGCATCAACAAAGCCGCTCTGCAGCATTTCTTCAAAATCTTCAATCATTTCGCTCTTACTATCGTACTCTTCTTCTACCATAGATTTAACCATAGATTTTGGAATCAAATTAATCATTGTTTTCGCATCTGCATTAAATACAGCATCGATAAACTGACTGGCAGTTTTCTTATAGCTTCTGCCGCCCAATGCAGTACCAATAACGCAAATCACCAAAATTAGTACGATTGCAACTGCTGCTATTCCCACTTTCCTATTCTTATCATTTGCTGAACCGGGTAGATTCACTTTAGGCACATCATTTTTCTCCATCTGACTGTTATTAAGTTTTTCACCACATTTTACGCAAAACTTTGCATTATCTTCATTCTTTTCTCCGCATTTTCCACAAAACATAATATTCCCTCCTTCGCTTATTCCTGCTGACTATCTATCTTGGCTCCACAATGATTACAGAATAAATTACCCTTGCTCACAGCTTTACCACAGGCAGCACAAATAAGTTCTCCTTCCTCTTTGGATTCTGCAACTTCCGTATTAACAACCTTAGCGCCACAGGCACTACAGAATGCGACATTGACAGGTATATCCGCCCCGCAGTTACTACACTTCGTTACACCTTTAATTTGCTTTACTTTCTCTCTACACTGTGAAATTTCAGAATGCAAAGAATTAATTTCATCAATCAGAGCCTGTTCCGTGGCAGATGTATCACTTTTATGTCTCTCATAATAAGACTGCCCTGCTTTTAAATAAAGCTCAGAAATCTTCTTTTCTTTTTCAGAAATTGTACTGTTAAGACGAGTTATTTCTGCCAAATTCTTTGTTTGCTGTGAAACATTTTGCCCTGCATCAGTAAGATGCTTTCCAATTTGTTCAAAAAAAGCCATTTTTCTCCTCCTCGTTTTCCATTTGTATGCCTTAATCCTCGGTATCTTTTGTTGCAACATACAAACTCGATTATACTCAATTATTTGATAATAGTCAATATATTGAGTTTATTTTACCTTATTTCATTCCAGCTCTTCTTTATGAAATATATTTTCTCTTTAATTCATCCACCCTTTCTGCAAAAAATTTCTCTAACTCTTCACCGTTTTCTGAAACATACTCCCTCGCCAATGCTATTGAAATATCTCTCACTTTCTCAAATCCGATATTCGGAAGGGGTTCTAATGTTTCCATGACTCCCCATATTCTGGCAAAACAAATCGCCGCTTCGTATACTTCAAAATCCGGGGGGCTTGACTGTGCTTCTGCTTTCTTATTTGTAAATTCATCTGCCACCTGACGTTCCTCCTTTTGCATTTATGAACTATATATATCATATATGCTCAGCAATTATGTTACGTAAATTTTCCGCATTTTTAAAAATATAAAAGCAAATATATAACATAGCAAGGTGAAACAAAAGACAAAAGAATTTTATTGTAAAGAAGAGTATTTTTTTGTATAATTGAAATATAGTAGGAGTAATCTATATTACATATCTTGCCACTGTTTTCAAGAAATTGAGGTGATAAATTGAAAAACGATACAAATCAGGTACAGGAAGTTATAGCAAAACGTACCGCAAAAAATAGTGTATTTCTTGACCTTTTTCAAAATAAGAAATATCTACTAAAGTTGTATAAAACACTCCATCCAGAGGACACCACAGCGACAGAAGATTCACTAACTGATGTAACGATAGAAAATGTGTTGACAGATAATCTGTATAATGACTTAGGCTTTATTGTCAATAATAAGCTTATGATACTCATAGAAGCGCAATCTACATGGACAATGAATATTTTAGTAAGAGTTTTGTTGTATCTGGCGCAAAGTTACCACGAATATTTCCAGCGTACCAGCCAAAACTATTACAAAAGCAAAAAAGTGAAAATGCCAAAACCTGAACTCTATGTGATATTCACAGGTAATAAAGGCAAAAAACCCGATATAATATCTTTATCGCAAGAGTTTTTTGACGGTGCAGATATCGACATTGAAGTAAAAGCAAAGGTTATCTATGAAAGCGATAAAGATGACATCATCAATCAGTACATTATTTTCTGTAAAGTTTTTAATGAACAGACTAAGCAATATGGAATGATACAAAAATCTGTTACAGAAACAATCCGCATATGTAAGGACAGGAATGTTTTAAGGGAATATTTGGCACAAAGAGAAAAGGAGGTTTTAACAATTATGATGAGTTTATTTGATGAAGAACAGATAATTAAGTCGTTTATCAAAAGCGAAAGATATGATTTAGCGAGAGAAAAAGCTGTATTGATGTTGAAAGATAGAAAAATTACAATAAATGAAGTGAGCGTTTATTTTCCAGAATTGCTTGAAAACGATATAAAGGAAATTGAAGCTGAGGTCATGCAGTTGGCGTAATCAGCAAAACAATTTAACATCAGAATAGTAACGCCACCGGCTTAACCGGTGGCGTTTATTTATTATGGGGTAACGCCGACGCGTCTGAATACCATACCTATCATATTGCCATCGGAACCGTCAACTTTGAGTGGCAGTTTCCAAGTCACTTTGCCGCCATAGTTTCCGCTTGCCAGATACAAGGTCTGTGTTGCGGGGTCCGCGCCGATGATTACACCTGCGTGGCTTATTCCGGTTTTCGCGGTTTCGGGGGTTTCAAATACTACAATGTCATACATGCAGTATTCAAATACCGGTGAAGGATTTTCAGCAGTGTGAAGTCTGTAGCAGTTCATGGGGATGTTACCGTATATAGAGTCGGTAAGCCAGAATGCAAAAGCGCCGCATGCTTCTTCCCTTGCACCGTTAATCCATTTTCCTTCCCCTTTTACGTAGCTGATTTTGTCATAGAATTTCTCCATACCCCACTGTGAACCTTCGGGGAACAGCTGCTTTGCCACATTGATTACATCAATATCAGTGAGCACAACGTTCGCACCTGCCGGATAAGAGTAAGACAGCGGGTATATGAGCTGGTTTCCGCCGCCTAAGTCATCTACGGTCATGCTCCATTTTATAGTAGTGTCAGCCATGCCCGTTCCCTGTGTGTCAGCCGCCCCCTGTGCTCCCGCATAAGGAAGCCTGCCTTCTGATTTTCCAAAAGAAACATAATGACTGTACAGAAGGTTCTCGTCATTTCCAAATGCTGCAACAACGTCCGGATAGCTCTGTGCATAGAACTGCGCATCAAATATCTGACCGTCAGGCATGGTCTTGGGTGCCGCCTCTGATGTTAATGTTGTTCCAAACAACATGGTTGCTGCGAACGCCGCCATTAAAAAGCCTTTCATTTTCTTTCTCATTTCTTTTCTCCTCTCCTTTTAATATGAATTATTATACTCAACAAATTGATAATAGTCAATATTATCTGCTCTGCCAGTTCATTAATCTTCTCATTGTAATAACTATCTTTTTTCTCTCAACTATGAAATTATCCGCAAATTATAGTCAATACTTTAAGCATATTCAACATATTAAATATGCTACTTTATTTACAGAAATGGAGGTGTGACCTGTGATATCTTATAAACCTTTTTATAACACCCTTTTTCAAAAAGGTGTCACAGAGTACGAATTGATTTTCAAGCATGGATTATCAGCCAATACGCTTCACCGTATGAAAAAAGGAGAAGCTATCACCACGAAAACGCTTGATACCTTATGCTTTATTCTTGACTGTCCCGTATCAGATATTTTAGAATACGAAAAGCCCACATAATGGGCTTTCCTACTGTTCTTTTCTTCTTAATTCCTTTTCACAATCAGAAACCGCTTTCCTGATTTCCTGCTTTAATATCTCAGATTCCAAATCGTCTTCGGCTTCAAAATATTTCCGAAATGTTTCAGATATGCCATCAGGCATTTTTCCATTTGACTCTTTCATCATGTCAGACGCATCCTGACGCGCTTTTTCATAGCACCAATCTCGCGAAAAACGCGCCTCATTATAACTTGAAAATTCTTCAATCCCGTTATTTATGTGATAACCTGTCCGAATCTCTTCTCCACTGTCATTGTCAAAAAACATTACGCCATACGCACAGGTTTTTTTGATTCTTTCATATTTATATAAGTCATCAGCATACTCGCTCTCAAAATATGCCTTTCCTATAATATAAATGCCGCATCCTGTCACACTGTCCACCAGAAGCGGAATAAAAATTCTATCATTTTTACTTTCAAGCATTTTGCGGTATAGTAAGTCGCACTCCTCATCTCCCGGCGCTTCTTTGTTTTCCGTACCGAATAGGTTTTTTCCCTCCTGCCTGCAATAAAAATCTATCAGCCTCAACGACTTATCGATTCTCTTCGGGCGGCCGCCCGATATTGTCTTATCCGAATTCTTCCGTCTTTTTGCAACCACATAATCGTCCAGTGTTTCTACTGCCGTACCATAGAAAAACTCTTTTATATCATATGCAATTACTACATCCAGCACCGCATCCGTAATAAGCAAAATTTTAGAAAAGCCTCTGTCTAAAAACTTCTCCCTGCTTAACCCCTCAACAGCATTTCCATATTCAGCGCTATCTTTCGCATTCAAAATCATATATAACTTTTTAATGCCCTGAGTGATGCTGTTTTCACTTTTTAACCAATCGTCTCCCAGCGCGGCATCAATTAATTCCCTAAGCAGCGGTTCCGGATTCTTACTGCAATAGCCGATTCTCCTGCTGCTATTAAGGCTCTTCTCAGGTTTGCCGCAGCTTTTACAATACTTAGGATTTTGGAACAAAACAGAGCAAAAATGTTTCAAATACTCTTCTACAGTAATTTCTCCGTTCTTAAGCTGTTTTCTGTAAAAGCGGATTCTAATCTGAAAGCTCCTCACGTCGTTTATATTTGCCCCATTTTCTTTAGCCGCCTTCTTCTCCTGCTCTTCATCCAAAAATCTGTACAAAACCGACCGGTTTCCTTTACGCGTCAAATCCTCGCTCAAAATTATATAAAATTCGTCTCTGGCGTTCACTTTCCGTCCTCCGTATACTTTTGCGCCGTCCGGATTGTTTTCTTTAACTGCACCATAGCCTCAACATAGGCATCTTCATCCTGAAATACGGACAATCCGCTGTCAGACAGAAAATCGTCAATCAACGTTTTCATCTCTGAGCGCATTTGCTTATAGGAGATGGGTTTTTCCTTCAAATAGCAGTATATTTCATCAAAGCTCTGGCAAAAATGCTCTTTTGCGGCAAACTGCTTACGCACTTTTTCTCTTTCAGCTCGCGCCAGCTTCTCCTCTTCTTCAATGAAACTTTGCTCCTCGCCCCTTATTTCTTCTATATTATATCCGAGTTCCTCCGCCAGAGCTTCCTCCATAGATATGACGGTCAGTGCATCTTCTGTTTCCACAGTGATGTTTTCTGTTTTTCCACTTCCAGCATTCAATACATCCAGACAAATCGGTCGTCCGGTCAAAATTTCATAAAGATTCTCCATAAAAAACACTGCATTTCCATCCAATAGTTCCCCGCCCGAATCTTCAAATGCAGACAATATATCGGAAAAAAGAATTTCTTCCGGTTTGCCATATCCGAATCTGTTTCCGCCGCTGCACTCCGTATAATCCGAAGTATATGCGCGTAGTACACAATATAGTATATTTTTATAAAAAGTCAGTTTATCTTCATGCTTCTCAAAATCCCATATATGCATTCTACTATATCGGGCTTCATCAATAATTTTGTCTATCAACCCGATTGTTCTTTCCTCAGAATATTTTCCCTGTGAATCTGTCATGTACTTCCATACAGGCACACATCTCCCATACATCAAGTTTTTGAGACGTTCCACTTCCCTCTCAAATACCATGATGCGGCTTCTGAGTGTGTAATTTTTGCCCTCGTCATATTCTTTTTCCGTTTCCATTTTCTTCCTCATGTACTTTTTCTATATTATTGCCCCGACAGCTCCTTAATTTTAGCATAATTCAGACTCAGCCCAGAAAAGCTTCATCGTAAAGATTGATTCTTTCAGCCGCCTTACCCTCTGTTTCAAAAAGAATCAGCGTATTTTTTCCCTTTTTCAGATGCGGTGCAGGTATATAAAGCCTTTTCTGAGGTCCTATTTCCCAAAAACGTCCAAGATTGAAGCCGTTAATAAAAGCACAACCTTTTCCGAAACCGTCGGTATCAAGAAAAGTATCGCATAGTTCCTGTACGTCAAATTCAAATTTGTAAAACGCAGGTACATTCGCCTGATATCCCGATGAAAAATCTATTCTGTCAAGCTGATTTTCGTCAAGAGGCAACGGAAAAATTTCATACCCAAAATAACGGTGATCGTTGATTTTTACACTGCCCATAATACCCTTACGCTGATTTTCAAGACCCGTACCGAAATTTTCTCTGCCTATATTCTCGCACAGCAAATCTATAACTCCGCCTGACTGCTTTTTCTGTGGTTCAAATTTTTCATGAATATTTTCCGCATACGCCGTATAGAGGTATTCACCGTTATGATAGCACTGAATCCTGTCAGCGGCGTTTTCAAGACGGATTTCATTTACCAATTCGGTATCCTTGATTTTCAAACGGTACAGAATGTATCCGTAATTCTGCCCGATATCCTCCATTGTCAAAGGATATGCCGACAAAGCAGACTCGGAAATTCTTTCAAGCACGGAAAACAAATCAGCTTTTCCGACGCAGAAAATTTCTCCGTAGGCTTTACGCCTTATTTCTGTTGTAAGACTGATTTCCTCAAAATCTCTGTATTTGGAGATAATCTCCTTACAAAGTCTGTATTTCTCAGTAATCCGACCGTCTTCGGTAAGCGGTGCATCATAATCGTATGAGGTCACATCTGCGGTTTTATTTCCGCTGTTTCTTCCGCTCATAAACCCGAAATTCGTTCCACCCTCGAACATATAAAAGTTAATACTTCCCATCTTCAAAAGCTCATCAAGCTCTGCAGCGGCTTTTTCGGGTTCGGTCGTATGATGTTCCTCGCCCCAGGCGTCGAACCATCCGTTCCAGAATTCCATACACATCATGGGTTTGTCATCACCCATAAACTTTTTCATCTGACCAAACTGCCACTCTGCCGCGGAACCAAAATTCCCGGTAGGCAGCGCACCTTCGACCATTCCGGACTTAAAACCCGGCTTGCTCCAAGGTCCGTCAGAGGTCACAAATGGAACAGTTATTCCAAATTCACGCATAGTATCCCGCAGAAATTCAAGATATGCTGCATCATTGCCATAATATCCATATTCATTCTCAATCTGAACCAAAATGATATTTCTGCCTCTGTCGATTTGATATGCCGCAATTTTAGGGATAAGAACCTCATAATATCTCCGTACTGCTTCTAAATATGGTTTATATGAACACCTCAGCCGCATATTTCTGTCCTTGAGAAGCCATGCGGGCAGTCCTCCGAATTCCCATTCTGCGCATATATATGGAGAGGGGCGTACTATCATGTAAAGTCCAAGTTCATTTGCAGTTTCAATAAATCTACAGACATCATGCATACCATCCCATAAGAATTCCCCCTCATTCGGTTCGTGAAAATTCCATGGAATATAGGTTTCAACAGTATTGCATCCAATATTCACAAGCTTTTCCAGACGGTCACGCCAGTATTCGGGAACGGTGCGAAAATAATGAATCGCTCCCGAAATTATCTGAAACGGCTCTCCGTTAAGATAAAATTTTTCCTTTATTTCAAACATATAAACCCCTCAATACTCATGCTTGCCCAGCACTACACGCCCTGTCCAAGCTCAAACGCCTTCTTGTTAAGCTCCAGAAATTTTGACGGCACACTATGTTCAATTGCGTCCATCCACTCTTCTTTAGTAAAATCAAAGTGCTTAGCCAGCTTACCCATTAGCACTAAATTCACAGCCTTGCTGCTTCCTGCTTTCTCAGCTAATGCAAGCGCATCAATCGCATCCACCTGTATTCCCAATGCTCCAAGCTTCTCTTCTAAATTCTCCGGATAAGCTGCCGCGCCCGCAACCACAGGCATGGGATTAATCTGCTGACTGTTGACGATAATTCTGCCTCCCGGCTTTAAATACTCCGTATAGCGTGCCGCTTCCAAAAGTTCAAAAGAAAGAATACAGTCCGCCTGTCCTTTGTCTATAATAGGTGAGTATACCCTGTCACCCCAGCGGACATAAGTAACAACGCTTCCGCCTCTCTGACTCATGCCGTGTACCTCACTGACCTTTACATCAAATCCTTTACCGAGCAAAAGACGTCCAAGAAGTTTACTTGCAAGCAGAGTACCCTGTCCGCCTACACCAACTATCATAATATTCTTAGTTTCCATATTTTATCTCCATTCTTTTCACTCAAACCAACATTTTTTGCCAGGGTGAAAAATTTATTTTTCACCCTAGCCTAATGCGTCAAATTTACAGAGTTGTTTGCAAACTCCACACCCTACGCAGAGTGTAGCATCAATCTTTGCCTTGCCGTTCTCCATGCTTATCGCCGGACAGCCGATGTTCATGCATGCCTTACACCCCTTACATTTTTCAGGGTCGGAACAAATCGGACCCGGATGCTTCACATATTTTAACAGCGCACACGGACGGCGTGAAATGATAACCGAAGGTTCTTTCGCAGAGAGCTCTTCCTTAATCACCGCCTGACATGTTTCCATATCGTAAGGGTCCACCACTCTCACCCTCTTGATTCCGACAGCCCGGCACAAGCTTTCTAAATCAATCTTCGTACAGGGGTCACCTTTCAGATTATAGCCTGTAGTGGGATTCTGCTGATGCCCGGTCATACCTGTGATGGAGTTATCCAGTATAATTACCGTTGAGTTGGACTCATTGTAAGCTATATTAATCAACCCAGTAACGCCGGAATGAATAAATGTGGAATCACCTATGACTGCTACAGTATTTCCCTCATGCTCTTCACTATCCGCTTTTACGAAGCCGTGAAGCCCGGAAACGGAAGCTCCCATACACACAGTTGTGTCAATAGCGCTAAGCGGCGGTACTGCTCCCAGCGTATAACAGCCGATATCTCCGAGTACCGTAAGTTTCATTTTTTTCAAAACATAAAAGATGCTTCTATGTGGACAGCCTGCACACATCACCGGCGGCCGCGCGGGGATATTCTCATTAAGAGAAACTCCTTCCTGTACAGTTCCACCTAACTTCTCTTTCACAATGTTCTGGCTCAGTTCTCCGACATTTGAAAAAATATCTTTTCCAGATACAGAAAGTCCAAGATTTTTGCAGTGAGCCTCAATAAATCCATCCAGTTCTTCCACTACTACCAGTTTATCTACAGAAGCCGCAAAATCCCTGATTTTCTGCTCAGGCATAGGCCAAATCATCCCCAGCTTCAAAACAGGATATGTATCTCCAAATGCTTCTTTCACATACTGGTAACAGGTAGAGGAAGTAATGATTCCGTAAGACTTATCGCTGCCTTCCTCAATCCGGTTAATATCTGCCGTCTCTGCCCAGACTGTCAGTGCCTTGGTACGCGCCTCTATCTCCGGATGCCGCTTCTTAGCATTACCCGGCATCATAATATATTTCACAGGGTTCTTTTCATATTTCTTCTGCTCCGGAAGTACCCGCTCTCCAGTCTCCACTACGCTCTGCGAATGGCTGACACGGGTGCACATCTTGATGAGTACCGCCGTATCAAATTTTTCCGAAAGTTCATAAGCAAGCTTAGCAAATCTAAGCGCTTCCGCAGAATCTGAGGGTTCCAGCATGGGAATCTTCGCCGCCTGCGCATAGTGGCGGGAATCCTGCTCATTCTGAGAGCTGTGCATGCCTGCATCATCGGCTACCCCAATCAGAAGTCCGGCATTCACGCCTGTATATGATATGGTAAAAAGCGGGTCCGCCGCTACGTTTAGACCTACATGCTTCATAGCGCAGAAACTTCTCTTTCCCGCCAATGAAGCCCCAAAAGCCGCTTCGAGAGCTACCTTTTCATTAGGCGCCCACTCTGCATATAATTCTTCATATTTCGCCGCACACTCAGTAATTTCCGTGCTGGGCGTTCCCGGATAACTGGATACAAAGCTGCAGCCTGCCTCATAAAGGCCTCTGGCAACCGCCTCGTTACCAAGCATTAATGTTTTCATATCTATAACCATTCTCCTTTCTTAGTCTGCACAACCTACTCTCCGATGGAATCCTTAACGGAAACCGTTACTTTCTTATCGTAACATGAGAAAATATTCTCCAAAGTTTTCTGCTCAGGTGCCTTTGTCATTACGCTCACTACAGGCACGATCACAAGTCCTGCCAGCATACAGAAAGCGCCGGCATTGATTGGTGACTGCAGGTATGCGGGAAAACTTGAACGTAAGAATATGTTAGCAAGCATCACAATCGTCGAGAATAAAAAGCTCACCCAGCATGCTGCCTTAGTGGTACGCTTCCAATATAAGCCATAGAGGAAAGGCGCCAGAAATGCACCCGCCAACGCTCCCCAGCTTACGCCCATCAGCTGCGCGATAAAAGTGACATTGGAACGGTATTGTATAAGCGCAATCACAACAGAAATCGCAATAAACACTACCAGAAGCACCCGCATCCATCTGACCTGTTTCTTCTCATCCATCTCTTTTATAATCGTGCCTTTAATGAAATCCAGCGTCAAAGTAGAACTTGATGCCAATACCAGTGAAGAAAGTGTGGACATTGAGGCAGAAAGTACCAGAATGACCACTACTGCAATCAGTATGGTCGGAAGTCCTGACAACATGGTCGGTACCACTGAATCATATCCGTTAGCCGCTATATCAATCCTGTCGCTGAAAAGCCGTCCGAAACCGCCCAGGAAATAGCATCCGCCTGAGACGATGGTGGCAAATACGGTGGATATGACCATACCCTTATTGATTGCGCTCTCGCTCTTGATTGCATAAAATTTCTGTACCATCTGCGGAAGTCCCCATGTTCCAAGGCTGGTGAGTATCACCACGCCTAAAAGCCCCGCCGGGTCCGGTCCGAAGAAAGAATTGAAAACGCCCGGCGCTGTAGANACTGACTCGTCACTAACTGACGACAGGGCATTAAGCGCCGCAAGAAAACCGCCCTGACTCTTTAATACTGCAATAATCACGGCAATAATACCGAAAATCATGATAATTCCCTGAATAAAATCGTTGATGGCGGTAGCCATNTATCCGCCGGCNATNACATAAATTCCGGTAAGAACGGCCATAGCTATTACGCACACNCTGTAATCAATATCAAACGCCATNCCGAACAGNCGGCTTANCCCATTATAAAGACTTGCCGTATACGGAATCAAAAAGATAAAGATAATCGCCGAAGCTGCCAGCTTNANCGGNTTNCTCTCAAANCGGCATCCGAAAAATTCCGGCATAGTTGCGCTGTCCAGATGCTGCGTCATAATACGGGTACGACGTCCNAGCACNGCCCANGCAAGAAGCGAGCCTATGAANGCATTTCCNAACCCNGCCCANGTGGCCGCTATTCCGTATTTCCATCCAAACTGNCCGGCATANCCTACAAANACCNCTGCNGAGAAATAACTGGTTCCGTAAGCAAANGCGGTAAGCCANGGNCCTACGCTCCTTCCNCCNAGCACGAACCCATTNACNTCAGTNGCATGACGGCGGCAATANAGTCCGATTGCGATCATAACACCGAAAAATATAATTAACATTAAAAGCTTNATAAAAAGATCCATTTGTATTTTCTCCCTTAATTTTTANTCTGTACTTCTACGAGACTGCCATGACAGTATCTTTCTCTCAGAAGAGGCTTCTCAATTTTNCCNGTCGGGTTTCTCGGAACATTTTCAAAGATAAGCTTTCTNGGNCGNTTATATCTTGGAAGTTCNTCACAGAAATTCATNATTTCCTCCTCCGTACAGGAAACNCCCTCNTTAAGNTCTATGACCGCCGCCGCGATTTCACCNAGNCTTGGNTCAGGCAGCCCGATGACAGCCACATCNTTAATTTTNTCNTTTTTACGCAGAAAATCTTCAATCTGTACCGGATAAAGATTNTCGCCTCCGGAGATGATGACATCCTTTTTCCTATCCACCAGATAGATNAATCCGTCCTCATCCATNCGCGCCATATCTCCCGTATAGAGCCAGCCGTCTTTTAAAACCTCGTCAGTNGCTTCAGGATTTTTGTAATAGCAAAGCATGACTCCNCGTCCGTGGACAATGAGTTCACCGACTTCGCCCTGCGCTNTCTCATTCCCCTGCTCGTCNACAATCTTCGCCTCCCAGCGATAGCCCGGTTTTCCGATGGCTCCCACCTTATGTATATTTTCCACTCCCAGATGAACACAGCCGGGTCCTATAGATTCACTAAGACCATAGTTTGTATCGTACTGATGATGNGGNAAATGCTTTTTCCAACGCTGAATCAGACTCGGCGGAACGGGCTGGGCTCCGATATGCATCAGCCTCCACTGCTCNANCAGATAATGCTCCATATCCACTTTCCCTGAGTCAATAGCNTCCAATAAATCCTGCGCCCANGGNACCAGCAGCCANACTATGGTACATTTTTCTTCCGTGACNGCCCTGAGAATCCACTCCGGCTTCACTCCACGAAGAAGCACTGCTCTTCCGGCTGAAATAAGTGANCCGAACCAATGCATTTTCGCNCCNGTATGATAAAGCGGCGGAATNCACAAAAACACATCTTCTTTTGTCTGACCATGATGATTCTGCTCTGTCTCACAGGAAGAGANNAGTGACAAATGNTTGTGCAGAATAGCNTTNGGNAANCCNGTGGTTCCTGAAGAAAAATAGATAGCCGCATAGTCCGTCTCCTCCAATGCAACCGGNGGTGCNCTGGAAGAACAGAATCCCATCANTTTCAAAAANTCCTCCGCATAAGACGGTCCTTCCGTTCCCGGAAAGAACATCATCTTNACATTAGGNAAATCCTCTGCTATCACATCCATACGGCTGATAAATTCCGGNCCGAAAACCAGTACTTCNACATCCGCAAGTTCCAGACAGTATTTGATTTCATCCGCAGAATAGCGNAAATTCAANGGAACNGCTACTCCGCCAGCCTTCANAATACCGAAATANATAGGNAGCCATTCCAGACAATTCATCATAAGAATACCAACCTTTGCCTCCCGTTTCAAACCGCGGCTNANNAGCAGATTNGCAAAACGNTTGGCNCNNCTGTCAAAATCNGCCCAACTNAGNTCCCGACGATATGGGGCTCCGTTTCCCGCGCTCTCAATCAGACTCGCCTCTCTCCATGTCACNGCGCTGTCACGTTCNGAGGAAGGATTCANCTCNACAAGCGCNGTATCCGAACCGNAGAGACGNGCGTTNCGCTCCAAAAGNTCNGTNATCACCATGATATGGTTCCTCCTTTTTGTATCTTCTATTTAATAACATATCCATTCACAACGGCATGAGCCACATANGTTCCCAACTCATCCCTGACNTCNGCCATATATAGNGCAGTNGTNNGNCCNTCTCTNAANCAGGANGCNTCTGCAATNAGGCGCTTNCCTTTTGCGGGAGCAAGAAAGGTAATNGAAACATTCTGGCTGACTGTCTTTCTCTCAGAATACCCATTTGCCGCAATAGCGAAGGCAAAATCCGCCAGTGTAAAAACNGCGCCGCCCATCGGAACATTATTCTCATTCATATGCCGTTCTTCCAAGGTTATNGAGCATACCGCCTTTCCGGGCTGTGCAGAATCAATAACGATACCTGTAACATCCGTAGCAAAATGGTCGTTTTTAAAACGATTGCGTATTTCTTCTAAAGCAGACATAAACAGACTCCCTTCTGTTTTTGGCAAAATAACAAAATTATTATCGCATATTTGTTTAGGNATTTCAAGGTGNGGAAGAGATTAANAGATTAAAACACACGCTTGACANANANTNANNAATGTATTANTATATATTTAGTAATACAAAGTATTTNTAAAATANCAAATCTTGNNNTNTATGNATGNTATGNTTTGAATATTAGGGGGTATCCCGGAAAANTATGAATGACAAATATGAACGGCAGATGAAAAANGGNGTTCTTGACATGCTTGTTNTGAANCTGCTATCGGATGAAAAAAAATANGGNTATCAGCTTATTCAGGAGCTTAANGAANGCAGCAACGGGATATTCTGTCTGAAGGAAGGTACTCTTTACCCTATTCTGTACCGGCTTGAAGATGAGAAGCTGGTTGAAAGCAGGTGGTGCGAACCGGAGGAAAAGCAGCTTCCCAGGAAGTATTATGTGATTACGGATAAAGGGANNNANGCTTTATCTGATATCTATAATACGTGGCAACAGATAATACGTGGGGTTGACAGGATTATGGANNNTTCNTANNGAACGNNCGTTGTACAATATAGACAAAACAACGCAGGCACGCTTGCGCTACATTGCCGCCAGTAGCGGTACTAAGCTCGAAAAAACCTCGCTAAAGTACAAGACCACTTTCAGTGGTCT